>JANWYX010000397.1 GCA_025055055.1 Caldilinea sp.
AATCACTCCGGCCGGGAAACGATCGAATAGCGGATTTCGGCGTTAACCAACGCAATTTGAAAAATAGTTGAGTAGGTGCGGCCTCCGGCCGGGCGGCCCCAGCGGACGACTGCGCCACGCGCCATGAAACGCAATGTCACGCCGGAGGCGCACCCCCCAGCGGGTGCAGCCTCCGGTCGGACACGACGGGCGATTGCGTCACGCGCCATGAAACGCAACGTCACATCGGAAGCGTAATCTATTGACCCAACAGCAGGAATTCGGCGAGCACCCAGCCGCCGGTCAAATTCTGCGTGCCGGGCACGCCGGGCACGCGCACCCAGAGCCCATCTTCGGAAATTTCTTCCACCGCAATGATCTCGCCGGGCTGCAGCCAGCCGACGATCGGCGCCTCGGTGCTCGGCTCGGCGCGCACGCGCAAGCGCGCGCCCTCGGCGATCACCAGGGCGAAGCCCGGTTCGGGGGTAGCAACGGCGCTCGTCTCTTCTTCGGGCAGCAGAGTGGGCGTCGCCTCCTCAACAGGCTCTTCTGTGGGGGCAGGCGTCGCCTCTGCGGTCGGTTCCTCAGCAGGGGTGGGCGTTGCCTCCGGTTCTGCAGGCTCCTCGACGGCCTCCTCTGTGGCGACGACCGGGGCAGGCGTCGGCGTCGGAATGACAGGCGGAGTCACGACCCGGACATCGGCGATTGAACCCGAGACCGTGACAAAATTGGCGGAGACCCAGCCGCGCCCTTCCGGTGCGCGCGGGATCGCCAGCTCCAGCCACAGGCCATCACTGCTGCGTCCGATCACCGGATATTGCTCCCCCTGGCGAACGCCGGCGATCACTTCGGCCTGCATGCTCGGCAAGGCGCGTACACGCAGCGATCTGGCCGTAACGGTGGCGATGGCGCCTTCCTCCTGCGCCGGCTCGACGGTCGGCGTCGTCGCTCTTTCGGCGACAGGCGTTTGCAGCGTTGCCAGCTGACCGGCCAGCGCGCTCGCCATCTGCTCCGCCGTCATCGGCTGGCAGCCCGCCATCATAATGGCAGCCGCCATCAGAACTACAATCCATGTGAATTTTTGATTTACCATAACCCTCTCCTACAAATACAGAAAACAACTGGATTGACGTCGCTCTTTTTCACCGACGCTTTCGGCGACGTCGACGCCCAAGCGACAGAAAGCGCCGGTGCGTCTACTTTGCAACGTTTTGCATGAATCACCTGGTTTCGAGTAAAGCGTCTATATCAGGCGTTCCAGGCAAAACACCTCCATTATTCCATAAATGGCCCTTATCGCCCAAACCAGGAGGCTTTGTCGGAAATCCGACATATTTTCGCACAGCTTTTGTGCAAAATAGAGCAAATTCTTTGCACAAGGAGCGGAGAGACGTGAGGGCCATCGTTCAAACAACAAAGCTGCAGGCGGAGGGCGCCCTGGCAAAGGGGGCAAATTCAGTCAACAACGAAGCCAACGGTGCGAGGATGCGTCCGCCAATCATCCGGCTTGAAGGGTTGACCAAAATTTACACAGAAGGGGAGGTAAGCCGCACCGTCCTCGACGAGTTGAACCGTGAATTCTATGAAGGCGAGTTCGTCTGTCTGCTGGGAAAGTCGGGCAGCGGAAAGAGCACACTGCTCAACCTGATCTCCGGCATCGACGCCCCGACGCGCGGGGATGTCGTTGTCTACACGGACACCAGGCCGGTGCGGTTGACTGCGCTCGGCGAACAGGAGCGCACGCTCTTTCGTCGCCGTCACATCGGCATCGTCTTCCAATTTTTCAACCTGATTCCGACGTTGACCGTGCACGAAAATGTGACGTTGCCGCTGGAGCTAAACGGCTGGGCGCAGCACCGGGCGCAAATGCGCGCCCATGCGCTGCTTGAACGCGTCGGACTCGGCGACCGGCTGAAGACCTTCCCGGACAAATTGAGCGGCGGCGAGCAACAGCGCGTCGCTATCGCCCGCGCGCTGGCGCATGACCCTCTGCTGATCCTGGCGGATGAGCCGACGGGCAACCTTGATGAAGACACCGGCGAGAAGGTGCTTTCCCTGCTGCTGGAGTTGACGCGCGACGCCGGCAAGACGCTCTTTATGGCCACGCATGCGCCGGAAGTCGCCCGCCGCGCTGACCGAGTCCTGCATCTCGATCACGGGAAGTTGGTGAGCGACCAGGTCTGGCGGCGGCTGCATGAGGAGGAAGCGTAAAACGAAGTGTTTCGTAGCTGCGGCCCTCAGCCGCATATTTCGATGGATTGCAGGTCTTGGAAGATTCGAGGAAGTACAGCGATGAGCGGCGTCTACAAGGCGCCGGAATCCTTTGTGAAATCCCATCCAGATACCGGAAGGCCGTATTTACGAGAAGGTTTTACCTGACTGTATATATCTATTGAAGTTCTATGAAATTATTTCATGTCTTTTTGCAGGCGCTCCATCGCTTTCGGCCAATTTTGCGTCAGGCGTGGCGTCATGCCTGGCGCAGGCCGCTGCAGAGTTTTTTCTTGATCGCCGGCGTCGCCATCGGCGTGGCCATGATTGTGGCCATTGATCTGGCCAACGGCTCGGCCGATCGTGCCTTTCAGCTTGGCGCCGAAACGGTGACGGGCAAGGCGACGCACCAGATCACCGGCGGCCCTCGTGGGCTAGAGGAGTCGCTCTACGCCCGCGTGCGCATCGAGGCGCGCTATCGACTAAGTGCGCCGGTGGTGGAAAGTTACGTCGTCGCCGAGGCGTTGGACGGGCAGCCAATGCGTCTGCTCGGCGTCGACCCCTTCGCCGAAGCGCCCTTCCGCAGCTATCTCGGCCTCGGCGACCAGGCACAGGGGCCGGCCGCAGACTATCTCGGCGAGCTGATGGTGCAGCCGAATACGGTGTTGCTCAGCGCTGAAGTTGCGAAACGCTATGGGCTTTCTGTCGGCGACGCCATCGCGGTGCGTCATGGCGCCAACCGCTTCGAGCTGACGATCGTGGGGCTGCTGGCGCCGTCGGATGACCTCAGCCGCCGGGCGCTCGATGGTTTGTTGGTGACCGACATCGCCACCGCCCAGGAGGTTCTCGACAAGGTTGGCCGCATCGACCACATCGATCTGATCCTTCCCCCCGGCGAGGAAGGGGATGCAGTTTTGCAGCGCATCGCTGCAGTCTTGCCGCCGGGAGCGCGCATCGACCCGACGGCGGCGCGCACCGGCGCAGTGAGCGAAATGACCGCTGCATTTCAGCTCAACCTGGCGGCGCTCAGTTTGCTGGCGCTGGTCGTCGGCGGTTTTCTGATTTACAACACCGTTTCCTTCAGCGTGGTGCAGCGTCGGCCGGTGCTCGGCAGCGTGCGTGCGCTGGGCATGACGCGCAGCGAAATCTTCCTGATGATTCTGCTGGAGGCGCTTCTGCTCGGCCTTTTGGGCGTGCTGTTGGGGGTAGGGTTAGGCGTGTTGCTCGGTCGCGGTGCAGTGCAACTTGTCACGCAGACGGTCAACGACCTTTTTTTCGTCGTCGCCGTGCGCGAGGTGCAAATTCCCGCCGCCACACTGGTCAAAGGCGCACTGTTGGGGCTGGCGGCTGCGCTCATCGGCGCGGCCTTCCCCGCCTGGGAAGCGACAAGCGTGCCGCCGGCCGGTGCGTTCATGCGCAGCAACGTCGAGGAGCGCACGCAGCGCGCCATTCCCTGGTTGTCGCTGGCGGGCGTCGTTGCCATGCTGGCGGGCGCAGGGCTGATGCTTCCAGAGTGGAGCCTGGTTGTCACCTTCGCCGGCCTTTTCCTGAGCGTGATCGGCATGGCGCTGCTGACGCCCGCGCTCACGCTCCTGCTGATGAAAGGCGCAGCGCGCATGGCCCGGAGTCGCGGGGTGCTTTTGCGCATGGCCCCGCGCACGGTGATGCGCTCGCTCAGCCGCATCGCCGTAGCCGTGGCTGCGTTGATGATCGCAGTCAGCGTCATCATCGGCGTGGGCGTGATGATCGGCAGTTTCCGTCAGACGGTGGTGCTCTGGCTCGACGACGTGCTGCAGGCGGACATCTTCATTTCGCCGCCGACGCTTACCTCCAGCCGAGCGGATATGGCGCTCGACCCACCGCTGCTCGAACGCTTGGCCACCTTTCCGGGCGTGGTCGATGCAGCCACCACGCGAGCGGTCGATGTCGTGGGCACCGTAGGGGAGCAAATCGTCCCGCTCCGATTGGTGGCGCTCAGCCGAGATCTCTCCGGCCCCCGGCGGCGCTACCGCAGCGCCATCGGCGACTGGCGCCAAACCTGGGACGCCGTGCGACAAGGCGCCATCCTCATCAACGAGCCAATGGCCAATCGCTTCAACCTGGGCGTGGGCGACCGGGTGCGCATCCAGACCGACCGAGGGGAAGAGGTATTTCCTATCGTCGGCGTGACCGTTGACTTTGATGTGCGGCCGACCGTTTTTATGGACGACGGCGTCTACCGTCGCTGGTATGACGACGATCGCCTTTCGGCGGTTGCGCTCTTTGTTGCGCCGGGCGTGGACGTCGATGCAAAGGTGCAGGAAATTCGCGCCGCTCTTGCGGGCGAGCAGGAGCTGCTGGTGCGCTCCAATCGCGGCACGCGCGATAACGCACTGGAAGTCTTCGACCGCACCTTCACTATCACTGTGGCGTTGCAGTTGCTGGCGACGATTGTGGCCTTTATCGGCATTCTCAGCACCTTGATGAGCCTGCAATTTGAGCGGGTGCGCGAGATCGGTGTGCTGCGCGCAACCGGCATGACGCGCTGGCAGCTGTGGCGACTCTCGCTGCTGGAAACCGGGCTGGTCGGCGCCGTGGCCGGCCTGTTAGCGATGCCGACCGGCTATCTGCTCGCCGTAGTGTTGATCTACATCATCAACCTGCGCTCGTTCGGCTGGACGCTTGAGATGCTGCTCGACCCGATGGAGTTCGTGCAGGCGTTTCTGGTGGCGTTCGTCGCCGCATTGCTGGCGGGCCTATATCCTGCGTGGAAGATCGGAAATACGCCTCCGGCCATCGCCGTGCGCATGGAGTGAGCGCCTCGCCCATCTGTACCGTTCGATGCAACATCAATTGTCACAAAATTGACAGTTGATTTGCACCCCGCTCTTCTCTATGATGCCTTTTGGATTCGACACCCCTATAGATTTTGACGACTCCTGTTGAGATTGTATCTCAGAGTGACAGCTTAGAGGGTTGATTTCAAAGAGGAGAGCCTTATGGATTTCGTGGTTCAGGTACTGCTCGCTGCGTTGTGTCTGGCAAGCCTTTTGCTGTTTGCGGCGCCTCTGGGGTTGTGGCTGCTTTACCGACGCACAAGCTGTCTACAGGAACGGCTGGCCCGGCTCGAATATCGTTTGGGACAGCTTGAGCTTGGGGCCTTTGCGCCTCTGGACGCTTCGACGCAGGCTGCGCCTCCTAAAGCCCGGACGGTTCCCGGCGTAGTTCAGCCCGACCCGACGCCGTCCATCCATCACTCGAAGCCCGAGCCCGGCCAACTCGAAAAACTTGCGCCTCTTGAAACTCACTTTGTGAACCCGCCGACCACGCTGCCACCGACCACGCTGCCACCAACTACGCTGCCACCAACTACGCTGCCACCGACTACGCTGCCGCCGGCTACGCCTGCAAGTGCGCCTTCCACCTTTTCCGGCGTCGCTTTGCGAAAACCACTGCTGATCGATTGGTTCTTGCGCATGCATCTGCTGGTGCAGATCGGCTTGGTCCTGCTCTTTATCGGCATAGCACTGTTGTTGCGCTACGCCATCGACCAGGGCTGGCTGTCGGTGGAGATGCGCCACTTTGCCGCAGTCGTGGGGGGTATGCTGTTGAGCGGCATTGGGTTTGCCGTGCGCAACCGCAGACCGGCCTATGGGCTGGCGCTGCAAGGGGGTGGTCTGGCCGTCCTCTATCTCACTGCGTTTTCGGCGTATCAGTTCTATGGATTGTTGCCGGCCGCGCTGGCGTTTGGCTTGTTCGTGATGCTGAGTGCGATCGGCGTAGCACTTTCGCTGTGGCAAAATGCGCGCATCTTGGCCTATGCTGCACTGACCGGCGCCTTCGCAGCGCCGTTGCTCGTTGCAAGCGAAGGAGGAAGCCCCATCGGGCTGTTCGGCTACTATCTCGTGCTGGCGTTGACGGCGTTTGGGTTGGCTCTGCACAAGGGCTGGCAGGGGCTGGTGATCCTGGCTTTGCTTTTCACGCACGGCGTCGGCGCGATCTACACTGCGGCCAATCCCGAGACGTTGCGCTTCGCTCCGACCGACGGAGATTACCTGGGGTTACAAGGCTTTGTGATCCTCTTTTTTGGGCTGTTCGCTGCGGCTGGTCTGCTTTTTGCGCAGCGCAATGCAGCGCAACGGCGAATCGGCGATCTTGCCATCGCAGTACTCAATCCGCTCCTGGCGCTGATCTGGCAGCTCAGCCTGGTGCAGGCGTTTGACCGAGGGGCCGGCTATAGCTTGGCGGCGGGCAGCGCGGTTTATCTGACGCTATTTGCGGCGCTGCTGCGGCGCAACGAAGAGAAGCTGGCGCCGCACCGAGAGCTGAGCCTCTTTTGGGCGCTCTTCATGCTGACGGTCGCCGTTCCCGTCTTCTTCGAGGCGCAGATTACAGCCCCAATTTGGGCAGTGGCGGGCGCAATATGGGTCTGGCTGGCACAGCGGCGCTCCGTGCGCTGGCTGGCGCCGTGGGGCTTGTTGACGCAGCTTGTCGCCGGCGTTGCGTTTTTACCGAAAACAGCCGAAATGTTGGAGCGCTTGTTTACGCCTCTGGGTGGACAGGTGCTTTTTCTCAACGACTTCATGCTCGGCTGGGCAATGCTGGGGCTGGCCGGACTGGCGTCGAGCCGCTTCCTGACGCAGGAGCCGTTTCGCTCAGACAATCGCGCTCTGTGGAAGACATTGGCGGCGCTCGCATTTGTCTGGGGGCTTGGCTGGTGGTATGGCGGCGGATTGCTCGAGGCCACGATGGCGCCGAATAGGTTTGTCGTCAGCACTATAGTGCTGTTCCTCACAATTTCTACGACAACAATGGCCCTGGCGGGCCGCCGGCTGGCTTTCTCCTGGCTGGAGATGCCGGGTTGGATGTTGTCGCCTGCTCTTCTGCTGTTCGCCTTCCTGCATCCGTATGAGATCGATTCGCCGTTGCAGGGCGCTGCGTGGTTGGCGTGGCCGCTGGCGCTGGTCGCTCACTTCGGGCTGTTGCGCCTCAACCAGGGCCGGCCTGGGCTGACCTTCCACCATGCTGCAGGCGTCTGGCTGATCGCCTATCTTGTCGCTGCCGGGGTCAATGGACTGTTGCGTCAGGTCGGCGCCGAGGAGACCGTCGCCCTATCGGCTGTATTGGGATCGCTTGCCCTTCTGATCGCCGGAACAACGAAGTTCGTCGGGCGGATGCCTGCGCCGATCGGTTCATGCAGCAGAGCCTACCGCCTGTGGGGGCTGGGGCCGGTGGTGGCCGCCGGAAGTCTGCTGTTGCTGTGGGCGAACCTGACGCTGGAGGGAGGGGTGCGCTGGCTCCCGTTCCTCCCGCTCCTCAATCCGCTCGGGCTGGCCGACGCAGCGCTGCTTGCAGCCGTGATCCTTTGGCTCTTTGTCGTGCGCAACGATGTGAATGGGGTCTGGAGGCGATGGATATGGAGTGCGCGCTGGGCCTGGTGGGCGCTGGCGATCTTTTGCATGAGCGCCGAGTTAGCGCGAAGTGCGCATCACCTGCTGGGGACGCCGTTCACATGGGATGGGCTGTATGCCTCCGCCATCTATCAAACGTTGCTGGCCGTGCTCTGGAGCGTCACTGCGCTGGGGTTGATGATGTGGGGCAATCGGCGTCGTTCCCGTTCTGCATGGTTCGCCGGCGCCGCGGTCCTGGGCCTGACGGTGGTGAAGCTTTTCGTGGTCGACCTCGCCAACGTGGGGGCGGTGGCGCGCATCGTCTCGTTCATCGGCGTCGGCGCGCTGATTTTGCTGATCGCCTTCCTCGCGCCTGCGCCGCCTCGGCGGGAAGGGAACGACTTAGAGGCGCAGGAAATGCACCCTCCACTCCCCTCGTAGGCCGGATTGCTTTTACGAGGCTGGCTCTTTTGTTCAGAGAATTTGACCGGCGCGTCGGTTTTGCTCTTGAACGGTTTTTGCACTTTACTGGCTAGAGCGCAGAACGCAGTGCACTACTTGTTTTAGAAACTTTTGAGCGAGAAGCTCCAGGCTGATCAAACTATGGGAAGGGATGCGGTGTTGGGCATCCTGAGTGCACACAAACCAGAGTTAGCCAACAAATATGGGGTTGCTCGATTGGGGGCGTTTTTGGCCCAGTGGCCCACAATTGCGTCACGGACCAAAGCGACGTAGACATCGTGATAGGAAATGCCACCGATTGTTTTCCAATGCGCCAAAATAAAAGATCTTTGGATTAAAACAGGTGATATTCTTACATGGCCGGAAGCACACCATAGCGCACCTTATGCAAGCGCTCGGCCGGAGGCCGAACCTACGACGTCCTCGTAAGTTCTTGCCTCCGGCGTGACGTGACTCACCCTCCCATCTGCAAGTCGACGCGGAAATGATACTGACCGAGCGCCTGACGGATGCGCTGCTCCAGCGCTTTCTTGTCTGCGCCGGGCGTCGCCGTCACTTTGACGATTGCCAACAGTCCTAAGCGACGGTCGCTGACCACCTCTACCGATTTCTGCGCAATCTCTGCAATCTGCTCGAGTTCACTGTTGACGACATCGGCGACCTGCTCGAAGGTGAGCGGCAGCTTGGCGATCTTGCCCACTGCAGTGAGCGGCATGTGCTCGATGATGCGGATCTGCTTGGGCACAGCCGCCTGTTCGGCGATGTTCTCGCGCGCGAAGGCGAGCAGCTCCTCCGGCGTGGCGGTGGCGCCGGGTTTCAGCTCCACATAGACCACCGGCAGTTCGCCCACGCGCGGGTCAGGGCGACCGACCGCCGCCGCCAGGGCCACGGCAGGATGGCGATGCATCGGCTCCTCAATCTGGCGCGGGTCAATGTTGTGGCCGCCGCGGATAATCAGTTCTTTCTGACGGCCGGTCAGCCAGAAAAAGCCATCCTCATCCTGATATCCCAGGTCGCCGGTGTTCAGCCAGCGGCCCTTGCCGTCGCCCGTGTCGATGAAGATTCCTCGGTTGTGAAATTCGTCCTTGTAGCCGGGGAAAACGTTCGGGCCGCGGATGATCACCGTGCCGACTTCGTTCGGTTTGCAGAAGCGCACGAAGCGTTCGCCGTCCAGCTCGGCGGTGCGCATCTCCTGGTAGGCGTAGCGCAGCCCGATCGAGCCGATGCGCGGCTCGCCCCGCCGCGGGTTGACGGAGGAGACCGAGGTGCCCTCGGTCAGGCCATAGCCTTCGAGGATGTTGACGCCCGTCTGCGCCGTGAATTGTCGCGCCAGCTCCACCGGCAACGGCGCCGAGCCGCAGATCGCCACCTGAAGCGAGCGAATGTCGGCATCCCCGATCGGCACATTGAGCAGCGCCTTGAAGAGCGTCGGCACTGCGCCCAGCGAGGTAACTTTGTAATGGTCGATAATCTTCCACAGGTTGGGGATCACGCCTTCCCCTCGGAAGCCTTGTGGCGTCCCCATCACCAACGTGGCGCAGGCGATCCACGCGCCCAAGCCGACGGCGATCGCGCCGTAGTTATGAAAGAGCGGCAGACCTAGATACATGCGCTCCCCCCGCTGCACATCGACGGCGACCGTGCCCATCCAGGCGTCGTAGACTTCGTTGAAGTGGGTGTGCATGGCGAGCTTGGGCGCGCCGGTGGTGCCGCCGGTGTGAAAATAAGAGGCGATGTCATCCGGTCGGATCACGCGGCCGCTGATGAGGCGATCGGCGGGGTAGCGTGCCAGCGTCTTGTCGAAGTCGAGCACGCGTGCGCGCACCTTCTCCTTGTCCTTGCCCCAGCGCATCAGCCCAACCGCCAGCCGCTTGATGCCGTGCAGATAGTTGGCAATGTCCACCCGAAGGATCGTCTGCAACGTTGGCACGCTGTCGGCAATGGAGGCCACCTTTTCCCAGATGTCGGTTCTGGGGAAAGGCGCCAGCGTGACCAGGATTTTCGTCTGTGCAGCGTTCATGATCTCGGCCAGGCCGGCCGGCTCTAGCAAGGGGTTGATCGGGTTGGCGATCCCCGCCGCTTCACCGCCGTAGAGCGTCCAGTAGGTCTGCGGCAGATTGGGCAGAATATAGCTGACCGTTTCGCCTGGGCGCAGGCCGAGGTCGTGCAACATGTTGGCGGTCTGATGAAGTTTGCCCAGCCATTCCCGGTAAGTGAACTGCACCGATTGCTGATAGGCCGTTCCTTGCAGGAAAAAGATCAAAGCGATGTCGTTCGGATAGCTCTCCGCTGTACGCCGGATGGCGGCGTAGGTGCTCTCCGGCAGGTTGCGTTCGGCCAACGGAACGGCCTCGAACGCCTCGATGTCGGCGACGGTGGCAAATCCGCCCATCGTTTGTCTCCTCTCTGACAAAATATGAAGCTCAGGTTGAGTCGTCTGTGGGATAGACGCTATTGTACCTGAAGAGAGAGGAATTGGCGAATCGGGTGGGTCATGCCTTCGGTGTGATGTGGGGCCCCCAGGGACTCATCCGGCCGGAAGCCGAAGCTGCGACGCCGACGTCGGCCACGCCGGAGGCGTTACATGCGGCTATGCCTTTTCGGCGAGAACGTGTCGCGTGTCGATCACCAATTGGGCGCGCGCCTTGACCATTGGCCAGTCGTAGGCGTCGTGATCGGTGGCAATCACGACGCAATCTGCCGAGGCAAGCGCATTTTCCAAGTCTTCGATGCGCACCATCTCCATGCCATCGTACTGGAAGGAAGGGACATGAGGATCGTGATAGTCGACGTAAGCGCCTTTTCCCTCGAGTAGATGAATGATGTCCAGCGCCGGCGACTCGCGCAGGTCGCTCACATTTTTCTTGTAGGCGACGCCTAGAACCAAGATGCGGCTGCCCTTGACCGGTTTGCCTGCATCATTAAGGGCATCTTGCACTTTTTGCACCCAATAGCGCGGCATTTCGGTGTTGATTTCGCTCGCCAGCTCGATGAAGCGGGCGGTGTACGCCAGCGTGCGCATCTTCCAGGAAAGATAGAGGGGGTCGATGGGGATGCAATGACCGCCCAGCCCGGGACCGGGCGTGAATTTCATGAAGCCGAAGGGCTTGGTCGCCGCAGCGTTGAGAATTTCCCACGCATCCAGGCCCAGCTTGTCGCACATCAACAATAGCTCGTTGGCCAGGCCGATGTTCACCGAGCGGAAGGTGTTTTCAAAGAGTTTGGTCATTTCGGCGGCTTCGGGCGAGGAGACGGGTACCAGCGTCTCGATGGCGGCGCCGTAGCAGGCGGTGGCCACCTCCAGGCAGGCGGGTGTGATCCCCCCGATCACCTTGGGCGTGTTGCGCGTCGTCCAATCCTTGCGACCGGGATCAACGCGTTCGGGCGAAAAGGCCAGGAAGAACTCCTCTCCGACGCGCCAGCCGTTGGCGTTGGCCTCCAGTTGCGTTAACAACAGCTCTCTGGTGGTGCCGGGGTAGGTCGTGGATTCGAGCACAATCAACATGCCGGGGTGTAGATAATGGGAGATCTGTTCGCCTGCGCTGGCGATGTAAGAGACGTCGGGATCGCCCGTTTTGTTCAGCGGAGTGGGCACGCAGATAGAGACGGCGTCGCAGGTGGTCAGCACGCTGAAATCCGTCGTGGCGGAAAGAAGCCCGCGCCGGCGAGTCGGTGCGGCGACAATCTCCTGCGGCTGTGTGGCAGGCGCTGCACCCACGGTGTCGCCTTGTGCAGTCGCTTGCGCAGAAGGCGCTTTGTCGTCGCTCGTCTCTGCCACCAAGGTCCCCAGCAGGGTGGAAGGCACATCTTCGATGTAGGACTCGCCGTGAAGGATCGCCTCCACCTTGCGCGCGTCGACGTCGATGCCTGTCACTCGATAGCCGGCCTCGGCGAAGGCGACGGCCAGCGGCAGGCCGACATAGCCCAGGCCGACGACGGCGACATGCGCGTCGCGACGGTTGAAACGTTCGATCAGAGATGTGCGGTGGCTCATGCGTGTCTTTGCTCCGGGTTGCGCTGTTTTTCAATCTGAATCACTGAACAAAGATAGTAGCGCAACCTGAAAGCAGACGCCAAATTGGCGTTACTTCATTCCGGTGGTGGCGATGCCGGTGGTGATGAATCGCTGCAGGATGGCGAAGACCAACGTGATCGGAAGCAGCGTCAGCACGGTCATTGCCAGCACGTAATGCCACTGCACGTTCAGCTCTCCCTGAAAGGCCGCCAGCCCCACCTGCAGCGTGAACAGCTCGCTGCGGCTGAGCACGATGAGTGGCCACAGGAAGTCGTTCCAGCGCCACATCACCGAAAAGATGGCCAGCACCGCCAGCGCCGGCGCCGCCAGCGGCAGGACGATCTGCCAGTAAACGCGCCACTCCGACGCACCGTCGATGCGCGCAGAGGCGAGCAATTCATCGGGGATCGTCAGCATGTATTGTCGCAACAAGAAGACGCCGGTCGGCGTCGCTGCGCCGGGCACGATCACGCCGAGCAGGTTGTTGTTCCAGCCGACGCCGGTGATCACCAAAAAGACCGGCACAAGGATCACCGAGATCGGGATCATGAGCGTGCTGAGAATCACGACGAAGATGAGGTCGGCCCCGCGGAATTGATACTTGGAGAGCGCAAAGGCGGCCATGCTGTTGATGATCAGCGTGATGAGCGTCGCCGAGACTGTCACCACCACGCTGTTGCGCAGATAGACTAGGAAGTTGAAGCGCTGCAGCGGCTCGATGTAGTTCTCCCAGGCCAGGCGAACCTCGCGCACCTCCTCGCGGTCGGCGATGTTCACGCGGATGACTTCGCTTGGGCTGTTCGGATCGACCATCTGCGCCTCGATGCCGACGCGACGCACCTGCGCCATCTGCCGCGTCGAGCCGTCGGGCATCTGCACGTTGAAGAGCGGCAGCGGCTGCTCATATCCCTCGACCATTGTCATGCGTTGCGCGTAGGGCAGCAGATCGGGTGGGAAGCGCAGCAGTGCCGCCGGCGTTTTAAAGGACGAAAGCACCAGCCATGCCACCGGCAAAAACATCAAGATCGTGCCCAGCGTGAGGTAGAGATAGGTAAGAATATCCGTCGGATCGAGACGGCCGCGGCCGCGCGTGCGCATCAAGAATTCGCCGATCCCAAACATAGGACGCCTCTCTGGTGGTTTGGAACTTTGCAGTGGTTCATTGTTGCGCGCTACGTGAATGCGCGTCATGCAATGTCCGACTGCCGCCCGATGCGAAGCTGGAAGAGCGTCAAAATCAGCAAAATGACGCCCAAAATCACCGACGCCGCCGAGGCCAACCCAAACTGCTGAATCTGGTTGGCGAAGGCGGTTTCGTAGATGTATTGCACGACGTAGAGGGTCGCCGTGCCCGGCCCGCCGCCGGTCAACACCCACACCTGGTCGAAAACCTGCACGGCGCGGATGACCGACAGCACGAGCACCACCAGCAAGGTGGGCGCCCACAGCGGCAGGGTGATGTAACGGAAGCTCTGCAGCCGGTGCGCGCCGTCCATCTCTGCCGCTTCGTACAATTCGCGCGGGATCGACTGCAGCCCGGCCAGCAGAATGAGCGTGTAGAAGCCCATCTGCGCCCAGATGCTGATGAAGATCACCCAGAAGACTGCCCAGTTGGCGTGCAGGAAAAAGACGATGCGCTCCATCCCCAGACCGACCAGCATGGCGTTGATCAGCCCGTCGCGCTGCAATATCCATTTCCAAATCATCGCCACGACAACGGGAGAGAGCAAGACCGGATAAAAAAAGACGCTGCGGAAAAAGCCGCGGCCGACGATCGACCGATTGAGCACGACGGCGGTGAGCATCGAAAAAGCGACCATGCCGCCAACCTGAAAGACGACGTAAAACACCGTATTGTACAACCCGCGCCAAAAGCGATCTTCCCGGCAAGAATTGGGGTCTAAAAAATTTGCGCAGGAAAAAATCTGTTGAAAGTTCGCCAGTCCTACGAAAGGACGATTCTGCGGAAAGAGATTGACGCCGCCCGTGAACGAGTAATAAATGTTGAGCACCATTGGGAAGAGGACAAA
>JANWYX010000399.1 GCA_025055055.1 Caldilinea sp.
TGCACAGGCGCTGCGTGCGCCGGGCTTTCGTCGCCGCAACGAACAGATAGGAGCTGCGATACGCAGCGAAAAAGGCGTCGACCGCGCCGTGGCCGTCGTGAGAAATTTTATGACGGGTCAGACAGCCTGACCTCGTCTGGACGCATGATGGCGCACTGCAATCTCGTGCAGCACAGTCATCACGCTCAGCCATGCCACCAGGAACGGCCCCACGACTTCCAAGCTTGTGTGATCGGCAAGTGCACCGGCGAGGCCGGGCAACACGCCGATGCCGAAGCTGGCCGCCGCCACCTGGAAACCGATGGCGTTGCCTGCGTCGGCGGCGCCCAGGCGCAGGGGCGTGGCCGTCACCAGCAAGGGAAAGATCGGGGCCATCGCAAAGCCCAGGATAAGCAGGCCGAGAAAACCGATCCAGTTGGTCGGATTCCACCACAGCAGCGCCGAGGCGGCGACGGCGGTAAGTGAAGCTGTGCGCACCGTCGGAATGACGGCGAAGCGGTTGGCGACCACGCCGAAGAAGAAGCGGCCAACGGTGAAGCTGCCCCAATAAAGGCCGGCCCACAGGCCGGCGATCTCCGGGGCTACCCCGCGCGCTTCCGTGAAAAGAGAATAGCTCCAGTTGCCGGCCGTGACTTCCATACCCGCATAGACGAAGAAGATCGCAATGTTGACCCAGACGATCGGTCGCGCCAATGTTGCGCGCGTGCTGCGATGGCTTGCATGCGACTCAGATTCAGTCCCTTCTCTGCGCATCCTCCATTCGCCGACGCGCAGGAAGACGGCCAGCCCTATGGCGACCTGCAGCCCGGCCACCAGCACGTACCCCCATCGCCAGACGATCCCCAGGCTGAAAAGCGCCGTGAGCAAGATCGGCGCAATCGTGGCGCCCAGCCCAAAGCTGGCGTGCAGCCAGTTCATCAGTCGAGCGCTGCGGATGCGCATGGCGAAGTAGGTGTTCATGCCGCCGTCGATGGCGCCGCTGCCCAGGCCAAAGACAAAGGAAGCCGCCACCAACCATAGCCACTGCGGCGCAAAGGCCATGCCGAGCAGCCCGGCCCCGCGCACTACGCTGCCGATCACGAGCAGATTGGAAACGTCGAACCAACGAATCAGACGACCGGTGTTGAAGCTGGTCAGCAGAAAGCCGACCGTAGCAGCCAGCAGCAGCGTCCCCATCTGGGCATTCTGTACGCGGAAGTCACGCATCATCGACGGCCAGGCTACGCCGAGCATGCCGTCCGGGAAGCCAAGGACAATAAACATCCCATAGGCGATAATGACGACGATCAGCGTCCCGTTGGAGATGCGCCGGCGGGCGAGGGTGGTGTGCATGGCAAGAGACTCCTCAAGAGATTGCTAGTTGCCGGAATGCGTGTTGTGTGTCACGTTGTGCGTGAGCCGGGACCTAAGGGTGACCATGGGGTGAGAGTGTGGGCCTGGCAACGCCAAAAAAGTCGAGCTGATGGGCAATGTAAACCATCTCTCCGCGTTCGATCTGGGCGTGCCGCTGTGCGATCCATGCCTCAAAGCGAGATAGGTCAAGCGTTGAATCGTTGCTCAGCGCCGCGTGCATCATGTCCACGATGGAATGAAGGAAGTACGCTTCCTCCGCCGGATATCTCCCGTTCACCGCATGCACCACCCAGTCCGATGCGCCGGCGCTGCGAATCTCAAAGCCGGCGGCGGGCAGCTGCGTGAAGAGATGACGACCGGTGCAGCTGTCGCCGGAGGGTCTGCCGTCGACGATGCGCTCGTCCATGGTGCGATGATAGGCCGCCTCGACTGCTGCATCGAAGGCCGGGTCGATGGTCGGTTCGAGCAGCGTGGCGCCGTCGAAGTTGATGGTGAAGTAGAAAAGCCCATCGTCCGTCAGCAGTGAGCGCAGCAAGGGTAGGGCAGTGGGCAGATCGAGCAGGTCGAGAAAGGCGTGGGCGAGCAGTAGGTCATAGCGGGGCGCCGTTGGATATTTCGTCCTCTGCTCGACATACTCGAACACGTTGATCGGCGCGTAGGCCAGCCGAAGCCAGGCGGGCGGCTCGCTCAGCTGCTCCTGGGCGACGGCCAGCAGCGTCGGTTCGCAGTCGAGCAGCGTATATTCGACGCCGCCGGCGTCAGGATCGAACAGGCGCCATTCAAGAACGCGATCCACCATTGCGCCCACGCCGGCACCCACCTCCAACACGCGCAGCGGACGCGTCAACGTTGCCTGCCGCTTCCGCACTGCGTCGACAAGCTGTGACCAGACGACGCGATTGAGCGAGCGGTCGTCGACGGTGCGCTTGGCGGTGAGATAGCGAATAAACGCATCGATTTGCATAGCCATTCATTGTACAACGAAAGCAAAAGAAAAGAAAAAACGCCGATGCAACATAAATCTTCATTTCCCAAAGTGCAGTATAATGAAAAGGAGCGATCATGAACGCTTCTTTACGCGTGCTCGATCGGTCTTTTTCATGCCGCCGGGCCGATGACCCGGCGGCAGGCGACGACAATTATGGCGATCTTCTTCCTGCGGTCACCGAACGCCCGCCTGCTTATTGCAGTTGCTGCACTGGTGTTGCTTTCCCTAGCAGCGGCCAACGCGGCAGCGTTTTTGATTTTTCGCAACCAGCTGGAACAGCAAAGTCAAAAGACGCTCGCCCAAGGAGAGCGCGTCGCTCTTCGGATGTTAGGAGAACGTGAACAAACGCTCGAAGCGCTGGCAACGGTGCTCTCTCGGCGCCCCACGCTACAAAGATTTCTCGATGACGCTGCCTATATGGAGTTGTCTCGCTTTCTGGATCATTTCCGCATTCAGGGAAATTTCGATTGGGCCCTGGTGTGTTCCAAAGATGGAGAAATTTTATCTGCATCTAATCAACCAAAAGACAAATTTATTTGTCTATCGCATGAGATCTCAGGGTGCCGGCGTATCGATGGCGCGCCGGCGCTCGTTGTGAGCACGCAAGTGTTCGGCCGCGAAGAGGTCTCCGTCGTGATCGGTCGGTGGATCGATGCGTCGTTTCTTTCCGAAGTGGCAAGCGCAAGCGCACTGGAGCATGGAATCATCGACGCCGGCAGCGGAGAGCGGTTGGTCGCCACCTGGCCGGCAGCCAACGCTCTTGTGCCGGCCGACGGCGGGCGCCTTGTTGACACGAACGGGGCGCCGCACCTTGTGCGTTACGTCTCCATCGATGCACGAGCGCCGCTCCTGTTGCTCGAAAGCGCTCTGCCCGTTTCCGATCTGGTGGCAGCCGAGCGTCGTATTCTGGTGTTGCTGGCGATTTCGACCTTTATTGCGGCAATCGTCCTGATCGCCGTCGCCGGGCTTGGCGTTCGCCGCGTCAATGCTCCGGTCGTCGACGCGCTGCGTCGCAGCGAGGACGCCGTCGGTGCAGCCCAGGCGGAGCGCATCGCCGCTTCGGAGTCGCTCAACGCATTGATTCAAGCGATCGTCGAAGGCGTCATCATGACCGATGAACAGGGCATCGTGCGCTTTCTCTCATCCGGCGCAGAACGCATCCTGAAACTTCCCGCCGGGCAAGCGCTCGGCATGAAAATTGAACAGCTATTGCAACCCGTTGAAGGTGATCCATTTCCCTGCGAGGCGTTGCTGGCTGCGCCGGGCACCGGCCAACTGTTGGACCTGTACACCTGCACCGGAGAGCGCATCACCGTCGCAGTTAGCGCCACGCGTATCGTCCGACCGGGTGAATCGGGAAGCGCCTACGCCTACCTGGTGCGCGACGTCACCGAAGAGGAAGCGCACCGGCGACTGCGCTCCTATTTTTTAGCAAGCATCTCGCATGAGTTTCGTACGCCCCTCAGCGCACTGCGCGCCTCGTTGGAGCTGTTGATCAACGAGGAGAATCCACTCAACCCTGCAGAGTCGCGCCAGGTGTTGCGTCCCGCCTATCTCAGTTTGGTCGGTCTGCAAACGCTGATCGACAACCTGTTGACCGGCAGCGCCATCGAGGCGGGGCGCTTTTCGTTGCATCGGACCGAAGTGGATATGCGGACGATCCTGGCGGACGCCGTACGCGTGGTGATGCCGCTGCTGGAACGCCGCCAACAGCCGTTGATCGTGGAGCTGCCGGCACGGCCGGCGTTCGTGTATGGCGACGGAGCGCAGTTGACCCAGGTCGTCATCAATCTGCTCACCAATGCGAGCAAATACAGCCCCGTCGGCAGCGCCGTGGAGGTCTCTATCGCCGTGCAGGTTGATGGGAACAAAACCGAAGCAGGTGTTCCCCTAAAAATCGTGCGCGTCGCCGTCGCCGACAACGGACCGGGCGTCGAGCCGGCGTTGCGCGGCGAAATTTTCCGCCGCTTCGTACGCGGCCATGACGGTGGCCGCGAGCAGTACGGCATCGGGTTGGGACTGTACGTCGCCAAAACCACGATCCTTGCGCACGGCGGACGCATCGACGTGGAGAATCGCCCCGGCGGCGGTGCACTTTTCTGGTTTGAGTTGAATGCACTATGAAAATTTTGCTTGTAGAAGACGATCTCGCGCTGTCCGATGTGGTGAGTTTCACCTTGCGTCGCGCCGGCTTTGAAGTGATTCCGGCGTACGATGGCGCAGCGGCCATGGCTGCGTGGGAAGCGACGCAGCCTGCGCTG
>JANWYX010000415.1 GCA_025055055.1 Caldilinea sp.
CGCCCCATCTCCCAATGCTGGGAGAGGGGGAATGCCGTAGGTGCGGCTCCTAGCTGCACATGCTCGATGGGTCGCGAGGTCTTGGGAAACTTGAGGGAGTGCAGTTCGTAGCTGCGCCTAGGAGACAGCCAGACTCACAAAATCAAAGGTCGTATTTTTCTCTCAACCGTACACCTCTTATGTTGAGTGAAGCGGCCATACCAGCAGGATCATGGGTACGCCAACTGCGATGACGACTAGCTCCAACGGAAGGCCGAGCCGCCAGTAGTCTCCGAAACGAAAGCCGCTCGGCCCTAGGATCAGCGTGTTATTCTGATGGCCGATCGGCGTCAGGAAGGCGCACGACGAGCCTACGGCGACCGCCATCAACATGGGGTCGACGCGCACGCCTAATTGCTGCGCTGCGCCGATGGCGATGGGGCACATGACCGCCGCCGTCGCCGCGTTGTTCATAAAGTCTGAGAGCGTCATCGTGACGACCAGGATCACGATCAGAGCGACGACAGGAGAGCCTTGGGCGATGTTCTCCATCAAGGCGCGTGCGAGCAGGTCGGCCGCGCCGGTGGAGGCGAAGGCGCCGGCCACCGGCAGCAGCGCTGCCAGCAGCACGATCACGGGCCAGTCGATGGCGTCGTAGATGCGGCGCGACGGGATCACGCCCAGCAGCATGGTCGCCAGCACGCCGGCGGCGAAGGAAACGGCGGCGGGAACCAGGCCGAAGGCAGCGCCGACGATCGCCGCCGCCATAATGGCGACGGCGGTCACCATCTGGCGCTTGTCGGGTAAGCGCAGCTCGCGTTCCGCCAACGGAACGCAGCCCGTGTCCGCCGCCAGCTGTGCGATATTGACCATTGCACCCTGGAGCAGAATGACATCGCCGGCTTCTAGCAACGTCGAGCGTAGGCGTCCGATGGAATGGCGTCCGTAGCGAGAGATGGCGAGCAAATTGACTCCGTAGCGGGTGCGCAGGCGGATGTCGGCGGCAGAGCGGCCGACGAGCGTCGAGTTAGGCAGAACAGCCAGTTCGGCGAGTGCGATCTCATCGGAGCGAACAGCTTTTCTGGAGCCTTTTCCAACGTTCTTTTCGGCGAGCGCCTCGCGTTTATCTTCTTCCAGCTTGAGATCGAGGTCGGAAAGTGCGGCGGAAAGTCTTTCCGGCTCAGCCTCGATCACCAGGATGTCGTCGGCGCGTAATTTCCGATTGGGCTGGGGCGCGGGGATTTCCACCTCGTTGCGGATCAAGCCGATCACCTGCGCATCGGCTTTTTCCAGAGCTTTACCTAGATCATAGAGGTTCATGCCGACTACCTTACTCTTTTCCGGCACGCGCACTTCGGTGAGATAGGCGCCGGTTTCGAATCTTTCCAGATCGACGCGTTCGCGCGGCGGCACCAATCGCCAGCCGATCAGTGTGATGAAGAGAATGCCGGCGCCGGCGACCGCAAGCCCGACCGGCAGAAAGTCGAACATTGCGTAGCCGATGCCGTTGACTTCGGCGCGAAAGCCGGAGACGATCAAGTTGGGCGGCGTGCCGATCAGCGTCGTCATTCCGCCCAGGATCGAGCCGAAGGCCAAAGGCATGAGCATGCGACCGGGAGGGAGCTTGTGTTGAGCGGCGACATGAATGCCCACCGGCATCAGAAGCGCCAGCGCACCGATGTTGTTCATGAAAGCCGAAAGCAGGGCGGCCAGTGAGGTCAGCAGCGCCATCGTCAGAATCGGTCCGGCTGCGGCGGGCAGGAGGCGTTGCGTCAGTGCGTCGATGGCGCCGGATTGTTGCAGCCCTTGGCTGAGCACCAGCACGCAGGCGACCGTGATCACAGCGGGATGGCCGAAGCCGGCGAAGGCTTCCTCCGCAGGCACGAGTCCGGTGAAGACGCACGCCACCAGGGCGGCCAGCGCCACCACGTCGTGGCGCCAGCGGCCCCAGAGAAACAGCGCAATGGTGGCGGCCAGGATCAAGAAGATCGTCGTCTGAGAGTGCGTCATGTGCGCCTCTGCGTCAGGTCGTCTGCGCTCTGCGATTCTGAATCCACTTGTACATCTCCATTGCGATGATCACGACGGAAGCGATCACGCCGAAAGTTAGCCAGGTCTGCAACGGCATGGACTGCGTGCGCAGCAGCTCCTGCAGCAGGGGGAGCTCGGTCGCCAGCACATAGACGATGAAGGCAACGACCATGCCGAGGATGAGCACGGGATTGTTGCGCAGCGGCACGCGGAAGGCCGAGACCGTCTCGGAGCGGCAGCTCAGGACGTAGTAGAACTGCATCAGCACCAGCAACGTCAGCAGGTGATAGCGAATGGCTTCCATGTCCATGCCGTTGTTCAACATCACAAGCCAAGCGATGAAACAGGTGACGCTCATGGTGATGCTGCTCACCAGCACCTGTTCGATCATCTTGCGGTTGATGATCCCTTCCGTTGGACGGCGCGGCGGCTCTTTCATGACACCCTTTTCGCCTGCCTCGAAGGCGAGTGCTACGTCCTGAATGCCGTTCGTCACCAAATTGAGCCAGAGAATCTGTGCAGGCAACAGCGGCACAGGCGCCCCCGAAATCACGAAGGCGCCGATCAGCAGCACCTGGGCGGCGCCGGTGGAGATGAGGAAGAGTGTCACCTTGCGCACATTAGCGTAGGCGACGCGTCCTTCCTCGATGCCTGCCACGATCGAAGCGAAATTGTCATCGACGACGGTGATCAGCGCCGTCTCTTTGGCGATATCGGTGCCGGAACCCATCGCCACGCCGATGTGGGCGACGCGCAAAGCGGGCGCATCGTTGACGCCGTCGCCGGTGACGGCGACGAATTCACCTATCTTGACCAGCGCATCGACAATGTATAGCTTCTGTTGTGGCGTGACGCGTGCGAAAACCAGCACGTCTTTGATCGCCTCCTGGAATTTGGGCGTCCCATAGGCGTCGAGTTGATCGAGCTCCTTGCCGGTGACCACCTGTTTTGCATCCTCGGCGATGCCCAGCTCGCGGGCGATCGCCAGCGCCGTCGACGGGTGATCGCCGGTGATCATGATGACGCGCACGCCGGCTCCCTGCGCCTCCAAGACCGCCTGTCTCACCTCAGGGCGCAGCGGATCGATGAAGCCCACGAGGCCCAAGAGTGTGAGGTCGCGCAGATCGTCCTCTTTCAACCCGTTCTCTCTGGCTGCATCCGGCGCGCCTGTTGCGACGGCGAGCACGCGATAGCCGTCTTCGGCGAGCGCCTGCGCCCGTTGATGAATCTGCTCTTCATCCAGCGGCGCGTCCCCATGTGCGGTGCGCATCGTCTTGCAAAAAGGGAGGATCGCCTCCACCGCCCCTTTGGCCGCTACGAAGAGTTTTTGGTCATTGAGGTAGGCTGTTGCGGCGTAGCGGCGCTCCGACTCGAAGGGAATGACGCCCACGATGCGCACGCGTTTGCGCAGCTCCTCCGGATGGCATCCGTATTTGTACGCCAGCGCCAGGAGGGCGACGTCCATGGCGTCGCCTGCGTGGCGCCACTCTCCGTTTTCTAGAGTCAATGAGGCCTCGTTGCAGATTGCGCCGGCGATCACCAACGCATCGAGACGCCGGCGCAGGCTCTCGTCCGGCGTCCTATCATCGGCTGTCCGCACCTCGCCTTGGTCGTTATAACCTTGGCCGGTCACGATGAGCGTCTCGCCGTCCGGCAGCAGAATCTTTTTGACCGTCTGCTGATTGACCGTGAGCGTGCCTGTCTTGTCGCTGGCGATCGTCGTGCAGCTCCCCAGGCTTTCCACCGCCGCCAACTTGCGCACAATCACGTTGCGCTTGGCCATGCGCGAGGCCGAGAGCGACAGCGCAACGGTGAGAGCCACCGGCAGCCCTTCGGGGATCGAGGCCACCGCTAGCGCAATGACTAGGAAGAAGACGTCTCGGAAGGGCTCGCCGCGGATCAACATCAACACGCCCAAAATTGCGGACGCGCCCAGAATGACGATGGCGATCTGTCGTGCGAACTGGTCCATGCGGATGAGTAGAGGCGGCTTCGCGGACTCGGTCTCCGTGATCGATTGGGCGATTCGCCCCACCTCCGTCTGCAAACCGGTGGCGACGACAAAGCCGACGCCGCGCCCCGTCATCACCGTTGAGCCGGCGTAGGCCATATTATGACGGTCGCTGACCGGGGTGTCCTCGTCGGTTTCGCTCACCTCTTTTTCCACCGCCACCGATTCGCCTGTGAGGAAAGATTCGTCGATGCTGAGGTTGTTGACCTGCACGAGGCGCAGGTCGGCCGGCACTTTGTCGCCCGACTCAATCACGATGACGTCACCGGGAACCACTTCTTCGGCGGGCAGCCGCAGCATGCGACCTTCTCGGCGTACTTTGGCCTGAATTTTCAGCATGCTTTGGAGGGCGTGCGCCTGCTGTTCTGCACGCCATTCCTGCACCGTGCCGATCGAGGCATTGAGCACCAGCACGATGAAGATGAAGGCGGCATCTTTCAGATCGCCGATGAACAGGGAGACGACCCCTGCCACCAACAGGATGTAGATCAGAGGGCTGGCGAACTGATGCAAGATCACCTGCCACAGGGCAGGCGGTTTGGGCGCAGGCAGGGTGTTTTTGCCGTAATGTTGCAACCGCTTTTCGGCCTCGGCGTGGCTCAAACCTTCCAGATCGGTCTTGAGGATCGTGCGCACTTCTTCGATGGAGAGCGAGTGCCAGGGGGTGGCGCCGCGGTTTTGGTTGACCGCGTCTTGTTTTTGTCGGACAGTCATCTCAACTTAAGCTCCTTTCACGTTTATGTCAGAATGCAAGCTGCGACACCGGTCGGATTTTCCGCCTTCAGAAGATCACCACGTCGGTGGCACAGACTCCATTGAACGATGCAAGGAGGCGCAGATAGCGGATTCTGATGGTAATGTGCCTACAGAGGGCGAGCCTTCCGGCAAAATCCCATAGCAGCATTATATCTTGATCGATGCAAAAGACATGTATTGGCGACTCCGGGCCAATTTCAGTCGAGAAGATGCAGGCTTTTCTTTTGCTTGTCGAGTTGAGCCGGCCATGGTATAATAAAACAGAACTTATGTTCGTCTTTCAGGCGTGAGATGGCGAGTAAATCAAGCAAACGCAAGAGACCAACTAAAAAATCCGGACAAAGCCGCCAGCCCGGCGCCGGAGATGCGCTGCCCCGCTCGTTTTTTCGCGCGGATATGGGCGGCGTGTTGCTGGTGCTGCTGGCGGTCTTCACGCTGCTCAGTCTGTTGACCGCCAATCGTGGTCAGCTCACCGGCGGGTGGGTCGATCTATTGCGTTCGCTTTTCGGCTGGGGCGCCTGGGGCGTTCCGCTCGTGCTGGGAATCTGGGGGCTGTGGATGGTGATCCGTGCCATTGACCAGATGCCCAATTTGCCTTGGCAACGTCCTACGGGATTGGCCTTTCTGTTCGTTGCCTGGATCACGGCCATTTCACTGCTCGTTGAGCCGGAGCTGCGCACCCAGATGGCGCAGCGAGGAGATGCGGGAGGGCTGGCCGGGAAGTTGCTTGCCGACGCCTTGCAACACTCGGTCGGTGCAGCGGGCGCCTGGGCGTTTGTCACATTTCTCATGGTGACGGGTGTTTTTCTGCTGCTCGATCGGTGGCCGATCGAAGCTTGGCGGGCGCTGCAGGAGTGGAGCGCGCATCGGGGGGGGGCTCGTGCGCCGACGGCGACGCTGCCCGGGCAACCGATTCCGCCCTTGCCCGGCGGTGAACTGCCGTGGTGGAAGCGCTTGTTTGCACCCTCTGCGGCCTCGGAGCGAGCCTTCGCACCTTCGGAAGAGACGACGTTTGTGCGTCCAACGCCTCTGAGTTCCTCGCCGTCGGAGGTCGGCGCCCCGGAGCGCCATTTATCGGCGCAGCCTGCCGCCGCACGCCAGAGCGGGCCGAATCTGCCGTTGACCAAGCCGATCGGCGAAGGAGAGCTGCGCCCGCCGCGCATCGTCGGCGGCGCACAGGAGTGGAGACTGCCGTCGCCGGACGCCATTTTGACCAACTACGATCGCGTCACCGACGACGATAATCACATCCGCATGCAGGGACGCTTGATCCAGGAGACGCTGGCGCTCTTTGGCGTGCCCGCCGACTTCGAGGGCGCTTACAAGGGGCCGGCGGTGACGCAGTATCTGATCAAGCCGGGCTACGTGGAGCGCAAGGTCGGCAATGAGGTGCAGCGCGTCAAAGTGAAGGTGGCCAAGATCGCTGCGCTCGCCAACGATCTGGCGCTGGCGCTCGCCGCACCCAGCGTGCGCATCGAGGCGCCCATCCCGGGCACGAACTACGTCGGCATCGAGGTGCCCAACCAGGCCAGCAACATCGTGGGCCTCAAGGAGTTAATGGAGAGCGAAGCTTTCACCGAAAAAAAGCGCATCCTGCCGATCGCGCTGGGGGAGGACGTCAAAGGCCAACCCATCATCACCGACCTGGCGCGTATGCCCCATCTGCTGATCGCAGGCGCCACCGGCTCCGGCAAGTCGGTCTGCATCAACTCGATCGTTGCCTGCCTGCTGCTGACACACACGCCCGACACGCTGCGTCTGCTTATGATCGACCCGAAGATGGTGGAGTTGAGTGTCTACAACGGCATCCCCCACTTGCTCAGTCCGGTCGTGACCGACGTGGACAAGGCTGCCGGCGTGCTCTTTTGGGCGGTGAAGGAGATGGAGCGCCGCTATGCGCTCTTTTCCAAGGCCAACGCGCGCGACTTGGTGCGCTACAACGCTCATCTCGAAAAGAACGGCGAGAAGCCGTTGCCCTACATTGTCGTCATCGTCGATGAGATGGCCGACCTCATGATGGCTGCGCCGGAAGAGGTGGAAAAGCACATCTGCCGGCTTGCGCAAATGGCGCGCGCCGTAGGGATCCATCTGATCATCGCCACGCAGCGCCCTTCCGTCGACGTCATCACCGGCCTGATCAAGGCCAATTTCCCGGCCCGCATTGCCTTCGCCGTCAGCAGCCAGACCGACAGCCGCGTCATTCTCGACATTCCAGGCGCAGAACGCCTGCTCGGCCGCGGGGACATGCTCTTCATGGCGCCGGACGCCTCTAAGCTGGAGCGCATCCAAGGCGCTATGGTCACCGACGAAGAGATCGGGCGATTGGTGAACTACTGGCGCAGAATTCGCACGCTGGAAGGCGCGGCGTCGGAGGCGCTTGATCTCTCCGAAGCCTCTGGGTTGCGAGAGGCGATGTCGCACCGAGCGGCCCCAGAGGCGCCGTCGACGAAGCCGGAGCAGAAGCCGCCGGTGGACGGTCCAAATCGATTTGACCAGGCGCTGCTCTTCGAGCAGATCGACCGGCTTCGCGCCGTGGAGGCACGCGATGAGTTGTTCGACCTGGCCGTCGCCATCGTGCGTGAGCACGGCCGCGGTTCGGTCAACCTGTTGCAGCGCAAACTGCGCATCGGTTACACACGCGCCTCGCGGCTGATCGAGCAGCTCGAAGAAGCGGGCGTCCTCGGGCCGGATTTAGGCGGCACGCGCGGGCGAGAATATCTCGGCGAGCCGAAAAGCGCACCAAGCCCATTTCGCTACATCGACGCCGACGTGCACAATGAGGGCGAGCGCCAGTGGGAGGATGCGATGGACGACGACCTCGACAGCGCCGAGGCTCAGCTTGCGAACGATGCACCGCCCTGGGAGGAGGAAGCGCCGGATACGCCGGCCGATCTCACGGACGCAGACGATCGCAAGCCGAAGCCCATGGGCGGCCAGAGGCCTGCGCCGCCGACCATCTGGTTTTGAAAGCGAGCAGAGAGGAACGGACACGAAGCATGTATGAACTTGTGATCCGCAACGGGCTGTTGATCGAAGCCGATGGCGTGACAAAGGCCGACCTGGCGATCGACGGAGAGCAGATCGCCGCCGTCGGCCTCTCTTTGCAGGGGCGCCGCGAGATCGATGCGAGCGATTGCTACGTTTTGCCGGGCGCCATTGATCCTCACGTGCATCTGCAAATGCCGTTGGCCGGCATGGTGAGCACCGACGATTTCCGGACGGGCACGATTGCGGCGGCCTGCGGCGGCGTCACCACCATCATCGACTTCGTCGAGCCGAAGCCGGGACAGTCGATGCTCGAGGCGCTCGCTCTGCGTCGAGGCGAGGCTTCTGAAAAAGTCGCCGTTGACTATGGCCTGCACATGACCGTCCCCACTTGGCATGCCAACGCGGCGGATGGATTGAAGGAAGTTCCGGCGGTGGTCGAGGCCGGCTGTCTGAGCTTTAAAATGTATCAGGCCTACGAGGGCATGATGCTGGACGACGTGGCGTTGCTGCGCGCGTTGACTGCAGTCGGCGAGGCGGGGGGACGCACGGTGCTGCACAGCGAAACCGGCCCCGTGCTCGACTATCTGCGCGCCGAAGCGCTCGCCGAAGGACACATCGAACCGATCTGGCATGCCTACACGCGTCCGGCGTCCTTGGAGGCCTCTGCCGTTCATCGCGCGGCCGAGCTGGCCGACCTGGCCAGTTGTCCGCTCTATATCTTCCACGTCGGCTGCCGGGAGAGCGTCGAGGCGATCCTGCAGGCTCGCAGCCGACGCATCGACATCTGGGGAGAGACCTGCCCGCAGTATCTGTTGCTCAACGCAGAGGAGCATCTTGGAGGGCCGAATGGCGCGCTGTACGTCTGCGCGCCGCCGCTGCGTTCGGTCGAAGACAATCGCGCCATGTGGCACGCGCTGGCCCAAGATGCGCTGCAAGTGGTGAGCACCGACCATTGCCCCTGGACGTTCGAGGAAAAACAGCAGCCCGACTTTACGCGTATTCCCGGCGGCGTGCCCAGCATCGAGGCCCGCCTGTCGTTGGTGCATCATTTTGGCGTCAACCAGGGGCTGCTGACGCTGGAGCGCTGGGTAGAGGTCTGCTCGACCAATGCAGCGCGCTGGATGGGACTGACGCGCAAAGGTCGGCTCGCTCCCGGCTATGACGCTGACGTTGTCATTTTTGACCCCGCGCGCATCAAAAAAATTACGCCGGCGACGCTGCACGAAGCCGCCGGTTGGACGCCCTACGACGGCATGGAGGTGTGCGGCTGGCCGCGCACGGTTCTGTTGCGCGGCAAAGTCATCGTCGAGGATGAGCAGTACGTGGGCAGTCCAGGAGACGGGCGTTTCATTCCACGTCGTTCGTCTGCGCTGTCCTGAGCGTCCCAGGCTGTCGGTCATGTTCGCTGCATCGGGTGCTCCTCTTGGCTGACGCGCGTTTTCTTTTCCGCTCTTCCATCCTGGTGATAGCCTTTTACGGTCTCAGTCGACTGACCGGCTTCGTCAAGCTGCTCCTGATGACGCGGCTGTTCGGGATCGGCGAAGAGGCGGACGCTTTCGCTGCGGCCTATCAGCTGCCGGAGCTGCTGGTGACGATGTTGGCGGGCGGCGCCGTGGCGGCGGCGTTCATCCCGGTCTACACGGCGCAGCTGGCCTCGAAAACTCCCCGGCGCGCCGAACGGCTGGCGAACACGGTGGTGACGCTCACGGTGGTGGGGATGGGGATCGTCACCCTGCTCGTCTTCTACAGCGCGCCCTGGGTGACCACTCATCTCCTGACGCCGGGCTTCCCGCCGGCACAACAGCAGTTGACCGCCGACCTGGTGCGCATTTTAATGGCGGCGATGTGGATCTATGCGATCGGGAGCATCTACGCCGGCATCTTGCAGTCGCACAATCACTTTTTGGCGCCTGCGCTCGGCACCGTGCTCATCGACGTCGGTCAGATCGTCGGAGTGTTGGCGCTTTCGGCCTACCTGGGCATACTCAGCGCAGCGTGGGGGCTGGTGGCCGGCGCGCTCTTGATCTTAGTGGTGGAGGCTCCCTTCTTATGGCGGTTGGGCGTGCGGCCTCGGCCTGCGCTGGCTTTGCGCAGCAAAGAAGTGCGCAAGTTGGCGCATCTGTTCTGGCCGCGGCTGGTGACGATGGGCGCCATCCAGGCTGCCGACCTGATCGTCGTGCGGTTGGCCTCGGGGCTGCCGACGGGGAGCATGTCCGCCTATTTCTATGCGGTGTTGATCATGGCCTACATGCCGCGCGGCCTCTTTGCGCAGGCCATCGCCACGGTGATCTTCCCAACGATGGCCCGCCAGTACAACGGTCGAGACCACAGGGGCTTGCAACACACGGTGACCGGCGGCCTGCGCGCAACGCTTTCTCTGGTCATTCCTTCGGCCGTGGGTCTTTTGGCGTTGGGCATGCCGGCCATGCATTTTCTCTTTCCCGGCGAGACGCTCGACGGGGAAGCGCTGGCGATGGTCTTTGCGCTGGTCGCCATTCTCAGCGTGCGGCTGATCGGCGACTCCTGCGTCGACATCCTTTCATTGGCTTTTTACGCCCGTCATGACACGCGCACGCCGATGATTGCCAGCGTGCTTTGGATGCTGGCCGTGTTGGCGCTCAGCCTGCTGTTGATCGGGCCCCTGGGCGTCTATGGATTGGCATGGGCCTCCTCGCTGGCTTCAGCCGGGCTGGCGCTGGCCTACTTTTACGGCGTGAGCAGACGTTTCCACAGCATCGCCGGCGACGAGCTGGCGCGCACGCTGGGGCGCATCGTCGTTGCGGCGCCGGCGATGGCGCTCACCGTGCGTCTCCTGGGCCAAATGCACCTGCCGGAGATACTTTTCGTCGTCGTCGGCATTGGAGTCGGCGCAGGTGTCTATGCGCTTGTGCATGTGGCGCTCGGCGAGCGGGAAATCTTTCAGCTGCTGCGGCGCACGCCGGAGCGGGTGTAGCCGCGAGGGGTGCATGGATTCAGTTTACGCAAAAACCATCTCATGTGCATCGGGGCTACAAGGTGATGAAAGGAGGCCGGGCATGATCGAAGGAGTGGTGTATATGCTGTCGCCGGTCACACCGATCCCCATCATCGGCTTGTCACCCGGACCGGCGTCTACCTGGCTACCACACCGAAGTTCGCCGCCACCGGCGCCAACCATGACATGCACGACAAAAAGCGCGTCTACGCTCGCAGCGGCGTAGCCGAATATCCGGTCGCGCTGACCTGGGAAAAGGCGGTTCACCGCTTTGTTTTGCGCGCAGGAGAGTACGTCGAGTTAACGCCCGGCGAGGACGGCATCTTGCGCGGCGAAATCTTTCCCGGTCTCTGGCCGGACGTCGCTGCGTTGTGGCGTCAGGACCTGCCCGAGCTGCTCGCAACGCCGCAGCAAGGTCTCTAGGGCGAGGCGCGCTGCCTTCGTCGAACACTGCGAACGCCCCCTGATTTTTATCGCCATATCGTTCCTCGCATCAGCCAGGGCATGCCCCACCCGGCGCGATCGGCAGCGTCATCCCCTGCAGGGCCGGGATCCGTCGCCAAGATCAGGTCGATGCGCCGACCTCGATAGTCGTCGAGCGGAATCCATGCCTCCAGCCACTCGCGGTCGGCCGGATCGACCGGGGTGGCGTGCCGCTCCCACAGAGTCTGCTCGCCTTCGGCGCTGCGCACGCGCACGAGGAAAGTCACGCCGTCGCCACCCCAGCCCCATGCCTGCGGGTCGAGCGCCGGGCTGAGCCAGAGAAAGCTGCGCTCTTTTGGAATATCCAGGGGAATCACGATCTGCGCAGGCGCATGGGCAAAGATCACGGGACGTGCGTCACCCGTGTGCGGCATGACGAATTCGGTGAGCATGACGCGTTCGCAGCCGACCGGCGCTGCGCAGATAGGCGCGTCGGGCGTTACAGTCGCCTGGGGCAGCAGCTCGGTGAGGTCGAGCAGCCGATAGCGGACGTAGCGTTCGCGCTGTGCGGCATCGGGCGTCAGCAGTGTATAGGTGTGATTGACGCCCACCCAGAACAGCGCATAGTTTCCGGCGAAGAACAGCCCGACGACCAACATCTGGCGCAGCGTCCAGGCCGCGCGCAGAGAAGGGGCGCGGTCGATCAGTAGAAACCATGCGTAGACGCCCCACAGTGCCAGCGGTGGTCCGGCAATGGCGAAGAGATCCCAGTCCTGGCGCCGCGGCAGATCGTTTTGGAAGGTGAAGAAATAGAGCAGCAGGCCGGCGGCGGCGCACATAAGCACAAGCATCGTGCGCGCAGAATTGGCCGTTGTGACCTCGTGTCGCTCTTTACCAAGGTGGGTTGACCGGCGCAGGGGCGGAACGCTCCCCTGGCGCTGACGCCAATCCTGCACCGTCTTGAATGCTGCAAGCGCGCCGCCCCCGATCCAGAAAGGCCACAACGGCGCAACCAGCCACAGATTCTGCAGTGCGTCGGAAAGCTGCGTCGGCGCCACCGCTTCCGCCGGCGTCCAGAAGAGTTGAGAGTCGCCGGCGAAACCGCCGTTGATGGCAGGCCATGGAACCTTCAGCAGCCCCATAGTCAAGAGGGTCAACGCAGGGAAGACGGCGCCGCTTGCGGCCAACACAGCGACTTGGCGCGGCCATTGCGAACGGCGCAGGAGGGGGGCCAGCCCTGGCAACGCAAACGCCGCCTGGGGATGAAAACTCACCGCCGCGCCGGCGACCAGACCCACGGTCCACAGCGGCGTGCAGTTGTTCAAATGTCCGATGGCGAGCGCAAGCGTAGCGAGCGTTAGGGCGGTGGACCAGCTGTAGTTCTCCACGTGGCCGAACCAAAGCAGGCTCGCCCCGCTCGCCCCCAGCGCCCAGACAAGGGCGAGGCGACGCCATGGCTGTGCAGACAGTCGGCGCGCCAGCGTCCACGCTGCGACGACGAAGACTCCGCCTGCGAACACGCCGGCCAGGGCAATGGCCTCCTCCGGCCCCCAGCCGAGCGGCTGTACCGCCGCAGTCATGCCGTACTCCACCAGGCTGTTGAGCGGCTCTTTCCAGACGTAGGGATTCTGAGCGATCGGCGTGTGCGTCAACAGGTCAAGCTTGTAGAGTGCGTCGCCGTGCGGGGTGCGTTCGCGAAAGATCCAGAAGACGAGCATGAGGAGAGGCGTGGCCGGCCAGAGCGGGACGGCTACAAGCTCCAGAGAACGAACCAGCTGCGCTTTGCGGCGTCGCCATTGTGCGTAGGCGAAGGGCGTCGCCGTCACCGCTACCAGCGCGCCGGCCGCCCAGCGCAATCCAACCGGAACAAACTCCAGAAACGCAAACGCCCACCATTCGTAGAAACCGAAAGTACGTCCGCCCGCCGTGATCAACAGGGTGGCGCAGGCCAGCCCCATCAGCACAGGCGGCAGGGCAAAGGGCGCCCGCTCGGAATCTACCTTTGGTTGCGGCTGCGGTTGACGGTCATCCTGGCGCTGCGCACTGCGAAAGGCCGCAGTGTCTTGTGTCTTCTCCTTCGTCGCTTGCATTCGTTTCATTAACACAACCAGGGCGCCGATCGATGCCTTTTGATATTTGGGATGTCGTTCACCTTTGCGTTACAGTAGGCGACGTTGCAGGTTCCAACGGTCATCGCGAATCGGCGTCTCGGCAAAACATGAATGCATGGTGGTCTATCGTAGCATCGGATGCGGGCGCCGGCAACTGTCGATGGGCTATGTGTGCGGCCGTGAAAGGTCGGAACGGCTTCCTTTTTGAGGGTGTAAGAAAACAACTGCTTTCATGACTGCAGTCCACGTCGCTCCATCTTCATCCAGAGCTTTGCTCAGAGCAATTCGTTCAGAGGCGCTCATCGGCACGGCGATGGGGCTTTTTGCCTTTGTGCTTCTGCTCCTGACCTCGCCGCAGATCGGCGTCACCTGGGACGAACCGATCAACATTCAGGCGGCGGAGCAGGCGATGCACTGGTTTCAGACGCTGGGGCGGGGTGGCCCGGCCGCTGCCTTTGAGCAAGTGGCGTTTGGAGTCGGTTGGGGGCTGAATCATGAGCATCCGCCGCTCACGCGGCTCATCACCGGCGTGGGCTGGGCGCTGACGCACGCTTGGCTTCCTGCGCCGCTCACGCATCGCGTCGGCGTCATTGCGTTGGCGGCCTTTTCCATCGCGCTGTTGACGGCATGGGCGGCGCACGAGCGGGGGCTTGGCGTCGGCGTCTTTGCGGGCGCGGCGACGCTCGCCATGCCCCGTCTTTTCTTTCACATGCATCTCGCCGTACTCGATTACCCGGTGACGGTCTTCTGGCTGCTGGCGACCCTCATGTTTTACCACTTCATGCGACAGCCCCGGCCCGGCCTGCGCGCAGTTTTGGGGATCGGGCTGGGCGCAGGGTTGGCGCTGCTCACCAAGATCACGGCCGTGTTGCTCTGGCTTTTTTGGGCTCTCTGGCTGGTGTTGTATCGATCGTCGTTGCGGCGCTGGCTGATCTTTTCTCTGAGCGCATGCGCTGCGTTGGCGGTGTTGATCGCAGGGTGGCCGTGGGTTTGGATGGACCCGGTCACTCGCCTGCTCGACTGGATCGGATTCTTCCGACAGCATTACGAAATCCGCCAGTGGTATGCGGGACAACTGTACACCATCCCTCCCTGGCATATGCCTTTTGTCCTGTTGGTTGTCACGACGCCGGCCATGCTGTTGCTAAGCGCAGGGATCGGCGTCGTAGCGGGCTGGCGCGGTCGGTGCAGAAATGGCTGGCTGCCCGATGCATGGATCGGGCTGCACCTGCTCGGTATCCTGACCGTGTTGGGCTTCTATGCGCTGCCTTTCACCACTTTTCACGACCAGGAACGCCTGATGCTGCCTGCGTTCGTGCATCTCGCCGTGCTGGCGGGCGAAGGATTTCAGCGGTTCTGGAGTTGGGCGCCCGCCCGCCGACGCACCGCTCGCAGTGCGCTGGGCGTTGCGCTAGGCATCCTCTTCCTGGCGCCGGGCGCCTGGGCCAGCTGGACGCTCCATCCTTTTCAGCTCGCCTACTACAACGAGCTGATCGGCGGCGTGCGCGGCGCCAAGCAGTGGAACATGGAGACCATCTATTTCGCCAGCACCTACGGCCACTTCCTGCCCGAACTCAATCGCCTGCCCGACGGCAGTAGGCTGTGGGTGATGCCGAACAGTTGGGACGTCATCTACTATTATCAGCGGCACGAGTTGCTCCGGCGCGATTTGGTCGTGTTGCGACCTTGGGGATGGGGGAGCTTCTACGACGATGCTGGGGTGCGCTTCGACTACGGTGGATTAGCCGACGCCGATTACGCGTTGATCGAACGCCGGCAAACCACCTTCAACGACAGGATTCCAGAATACGCCGCTCAACTGGAATGGGCGGCGACCAAACCGACGCTGGCCCGCATCGAACGAGAGGGCGTTGTGCTGGCGAGCCTACATAGCCGCGAATAGCCACGGAAGCGGGCGCTCTTGCCGGCTTGCCATAGCGCGCGGGAGGCGCAACCTGGGGGATCGCCTCCGGTTGTTCCGTCATCATCGGCGCATCCGCCTATCTCTCGACGTCGTCGTAGTCGATAGGTGGTTTAAAGCAAAAAACGATCGGTCATCGAAATCGAAGAAGCTCCCATTTCATTCGCCGAGAGGAACGCACCTGTGACACACAACAAACCGGCCTTCTCACGCTTGACGCTTTGGATTCGGACATTTCTGCTGACCGGAGGGTCGTTGCTCTTCGCAACAACCCTTTTGGCCTCGTCGCGCCTTTATGCCCAGAGCGGCGCCGCTCCGGACATCGTCGGCGGAGAAGACGCCGCCTCTGGAGAATTTCCGTGGCAGGCGTACCTCGTGATCGACAAGTTTATGTGCGGCGGCGCGTTGATTGCGCCGCAATGGGTGTTGACCGCAGCCCACTGCGTCACCGATGAGCATGGAAACGCAGCGCCGACCGGGATCGTGAGCGTATTTCTGGGCAAGCACGATCTGCGCGTTTCGGAGCCCTCCGAGCAGCGCAGAGCCGTGGCGCAGATCCTTGTCCATCCACAGTACAATCCGTACAGCCTGGACAACGACTTGGCGTTGCTTCGCCTGCAAACGCCGGCGACGATGAACGACCGCGTGGGGGTGATTCGGCTGTTGCAAAGCCCCGCCGACGACGCCCTGGTTGCGTCCGGCGTGCTGGCGACCGTCACCGGCTGGGGCGCAATCGCAGAGGATGGCCCTATTTCTCCCATTTTACAGAAGGTCTCGGTGCCGGTGGTTTCCAATCACACCTGCAATGCAGCGTTAGGCGGCGGCATCACGGACAACATGCTCTGCGCAGGCTACGCAGCGGGTGGCAAGGACGCCTGCCAGGGAGATAGCGGCGGCCCTTTGATCGTTCCCGACGGCGTCGGCGGCTGGAAACAGGCGGGCATCGTCAGCTTTGGCTACGGCTGCGCCCAACCCAACGCGTACGGCGTCTACACGCGCGTCTCTCGTTTCATCGATTGGATCGGCCAACAAGTTGCGCCGTTGGCCGTCAGCGGCTTTACACCCACGCGCGGGCGCGTCGGCGCCTCTGTTAGGCTGACCGGAAGCAGCTTTACCCACGTCGTGAGCGTCGAGTTCGCCGGGACACCGGCCGACTTCACCGTCGTCTCCGACAGCGAACTGACGGCGACGGTTCCCGAAGGCGCCGTGGACGGTTCCATCATCGTGCGTTCGCCGTTTGGCTCGATCCAGAGCGCCGGTCGCTTTACGCCGCTCTATCAACTGGAGGTGCGCAGCACTGTGCACGGCGCCGTTACGGTGACGCCGGGCGAGTTGCTGTGTACGGAAACCTCTCCGTGTATGGAAGAGGCGGAGGGTGGCATCACCTCGATTCTCATGCCGATGGCGGAGCCCGGCTTCGTTTTCGCCGGTTGGCGCGGCGGCCACTGCGCTACATTCCATGAACCGTGCATGCTCTTCATGAACGCGGATCGCAGCGCTCTCGCCGTTTTTGCGCCGCCGACTTCCACCCTGACTCTCACCGTAGCCGGCGAAGGCCAGGGGCTTGTGCGCATTGAGCATGCAAACACAGAGGAGCAGTGCGAGGATGCATGCGCCGTCGAGCTGCCGACGCGGGCTGAGGTCACCTTGACGGCGCAGCCGGCTCCACAGATGATCTTCGTCGGCTGGCGCGGCGAGTGCGTCGGCCTCACACCGACCTGCACCGTCCTTATGCTCGGCGATCAGCAGATCGCAGCCGAGTTTGCGGTTGAGCGCAAGGTCCACCTGCCTTTGGTGCGCAGGTAGGACGAACGCGCATTGCATCGGGGGAGCATTGTATGTTGTTTTCCGGAAAGGGTTGAAGCTTTCTGGAGGAGGAAAGCAAAGGACCATCGCTATGAATCCCGGCTCCATTGTTCGAGTTCGCCAACGTTACTGGGTGCTGTTGCCCGATCCAGACCCCACTCGCTACGTCCTTCGCCCTCTGACCGGCGCAGTCGATGAGACGTTGGCGCTGGACCGCCGCCTGACCGAGCTGCTCGCCTACACCTTGCCGGAGGAACGCCTGCAGCCGGCGCACTTTCCGCTGCCGACGCCAGAGGACGTCGCCGATGCAGCCTCAGCCCATTTGCTCTGGCAGGCGGCGCGGCTGACGCTGCGCGAAGGCGCCTCGCCTCTGCGCTCGCTGGGGCGCATCTCCATCCGCCCGCGCACCTATCAGTTTGTCCCGCTGCTGATGGCCCTGCGGTTAGACCCTGTGCGCATGCTCATTGCCGACGACGTGGGCGTGGGCAAGACCATCGAGGCGCTGCTCATTGCCCGCGAGCTGTGGGAGCGAGAGGAAATTCAGCGCCTGGCGGTGCTTTGTCCGCCCTACCTGTGCGAGCAATGGCAAAAGGAGCTGGTGGAGAAATTCAACTTCCACGAGGCAGTGGTCATCCGCGCCGGCACGCTGGGGCAGTTGGAGCGTAACAAGCCGTCCACGCGCACCCTCTATGAACATTACCCGGTGCAGGTTATCAGCATTGATTGGGTAAAGAGCGAACGCAACCGCCACGCCTTCCTGCTGCATGCGCCCGAGCTGGTGATCGTGGACGAGGCGCATGGCGCAGCCATGGCGCACAACCAGAGCCAGCAGCTGCGCCACGAGCTTCTGCGGGAGATCGCCAAAGACCCCAACCGCCATCTCATCCTGCTCACCGCCACCCCGCACAGCGGCGTCGAATCCGCCTTTCGTTCGCTGCTGGGGCTGCTCGACCCGCGCTTTGGCGCGTGGGACGTCAACGCCCTGAACGAAGAGCGCCTGACGCAGCTGGCGCAGCGCTTCGTCCAGCGCACGCGCCGCGACATCGAACACGACTGGGAGCAGGAATCCTGCTTTCCGGAGCGCATCCCCGAAGATCAGAGCTATCGCCTCTCGCCTGCCTACCGCGCGCTTTTTGAGCAAACGTACGCCTTCTGCGCCGAGATCGTGCGCACCGGCCAACGTCTGGAAGAGCGCCAGCGTCGCGTGCGCTATTGGGGCGCGCTGGCGCTGCTGCGCTGCGTGATGTCCAGCCCGGCCGCAGCCCTGGCTGCGTTGGAGGCCCGGCGCGGGAGAACAGGAGAGGAGTGGAGCGGAAGCGCAGGAGAGGAGGAGATCGATTTTCGCAGCTTTGTGTTCGAGCTGGATCAGGAGCGCACCGACGACGAACTGCCCACTCCCCCCATTGCAGAGGCCGAAGCCACCCTACCCGATTCAGAACGGCGTACATTGCGCGCGCTGAGCAAGCTTGCTGTGGCGCTGCTTCAACCCGGCCAGGATACAAAACTGGAAGGATTGATCCAGAGCGTCGAGCGGTTGCTCGCCGAAGGCTATCATCCCATCGTCTGGTGCCGCTACGTGGCGACCGCGGAGTACGTGGCCGACGCGCTGCAGAAGCGCCTGTCGGTGAAGCATCCCGATGCGCAGGTGGCCTGCATCAGCGGCCGGCAGGCGGACGAGGAGCGTCGCGCCCGCATTGCGGAGATCGCCGCCGACCGCCCGCGCGTGCTGGTCGCCACCGACTGCCTCTCCGAAGGCGTCAATTTGCAGGAGAAGTTCACCGCCGCCATTCACTACGACCTGCCCTGGAACCCTAACCGCCTCGAGCAGCGGGAGGGCCGCGTCGATCGGTATGGGCAGCCTGCGAAACAAGTGCGCGTGATCCGCTACTACGGCGCCGACAACCCGGTGGACGGCGTGGTGCTGGATGTGCTGCTCAACAAAGCGCGCGAGATTCACAAGGCTCTGGGCACCCATGTGCCTGTCCCGGAGGAAAGCGAGAGCGTGACCGAGGCCGTGCTGAATGCCCTTTTCCTGCGCGGCTATGGTCGCGACGCCGGGCAACTGGCCTTTGACTTCATGCCGGCCGAGGTGGACGCCCTGCATCGCCGCTGGGAGCGCGACGCCGAGCGCGAACGTATCACCCGCACGCGCTTTGCCCAGCGCAGCCTCAAGCCCGACGAGGTGCGCCGGGAGCTGGAGGCCGCCGACGCGGTGCTGGGCGACCCGGAGGCGGTGCGCAGCTTCGTGGAGGAGGTGGCGCACCGCCTGGGGTTGACGCTGACCCGCGAGAAAAATGCTGCGGTCTTTCGGCTGGTCACCTCGCCGCTGCCGCCCAACCTGCCGGAAGCAGTGCGCTTTGCCCTGCCCCAGCGCAAAGACGGCGTCTGGCGGATCGCTTTCACCTCGCCCACGCCGCAGGGCGCGGAGTACCTGGGCCGCAACCATCCCTTCGTGAGCGCGCTGGCGCGCTTTCTGCTCGAAGAAGCGCTCACCAGGGGCGGAGCGGCGCGCGCCGCGCGCGGCGGCGTCATCGCCACCCGCGCCGTAACCCAAGCGACCGTCCTCCTGCTCCTGCGCGTGCGCTATCTCATCCACCTGCCTAACCGGCCGCCGCTCTTCTCCGAAGAGGTGCGCCCGCTGGGCTTCACGGGAGAGGCCGCCAACCCGCATGGGTTGCCCGAAGCCGAGGCCCTGCGCCTGCTGACCGAAGTCCAGCCCGATGCCAACCTGCCGCTGGAAAGGAAAAAAGCCATCCTGGCCGAGGCGCTGGCGGCCTACCCAACCCTGGAGCCACACCTGCGCCCACTCATCGAATCCCGCGCCCGCGACCTGACCGAAGCCCATAAACGCATTTGCAAAGCCATGCGCCTGCGCGTCCAGGACTTAACCGTTCAGGCGCAATGGCCGGTGGATGTGCTGGGGATGCTGGTATTGACGCCCGTTCATTGACAATCTTGATTTTCATGAATATAATGGCTTCTATGATTACGACAGTTACCCAGAAAAATATGGTCACCGTCCCTGCCAAGATTGCCCAGCAGTATGGCATCAAACCAGGCTATCGCCTGGAATGGAAGGCAGTGGACGGCGAGCAAATCCTCGTGCGCGTCATCCCCGACCGGCGCGAACTCTCACGCCGCATGTTGGGCAAGGGGCGTTCCCTGGCTCCCGAGCGGGACGCCGTTGCGGAACTGGTCGAAGAACGCGCTCGCGAGGGATGAGCTATGCGCTACTTGCTCGATACCTCCGCATTGCTGGCGCACTACCGCCAGGAGTCCGGCTGGGAGCAGGTGCAGGCGCTGTTCGAACAGGAAGACGTCACGCTGTATCTATGCGTCCTCTCGCTGCCCGAATTTGGACGCCGACTGTACGACCTGGGCGCTTCTCCCGATGATGTCTCCGAAGCCTTGTTGGCTTACTGCGCCCTCTTCGATGAGTTGCTACCGATTGACGAGCAAGTCGTCCACAAGGCGCTGGAGATTAGCCGCGCTGCGCCGGCCCGTCTGCCACTCATTGACGCCCTGATTGCCGCCTCGGCGGCGCTGCGACAAGCCTGCCTGGTTCACCGCGACCGGCATCTGAGCGCCGTGCCGGGGACGCTGTTGACCGGCCTCGACTTATCTACAGACCATCCCTGAACGATGCTTCCCGGCGACGCGCACCCCTCCCTCCGCATCGAAGGCGGCCTCTTCGGTCCCGACCTGCTCGAAGCTCTGACCTGCGCCGACCTGCCCGGCCAGAAGCCTGCCGACTTCGACCTCCCACCGCGCCGCGCCCTGACAGAAGAAATTGCCGCCGTCTATCACGACGCCCGCGCCCTGTGGCAGGTCTTCCAACATCGCCTGGAGCGCCTGTCCGAAGGTGATCTTGCTACTTCCGAGACGCGCGAGCTGTGGGTCATCCCCCTCCTGCGCCTGCTGGGCTATGACCTGCACTATCGCCTGCGCGCTGTGGAGCGGGACGGCCTGACATTCGCCATCTCTCATGCGCTGCTGCCCTCGCCCAACCCCGACCAGCCCACGCCCGTGCACATCGTCGGCTATCGGCAGGAGCTGGGCCGCCTGGCTCCTTCGGGCCGCCCACGTCTCTCGCCGCACGCCCTCGTCCAGGAGTACCTCAACCGCTCCGAAGCCTTGTGGGGCATCGTCACCAACGGCCGCACCCTGCGCCTGCTGCGCGATTCTACCTTTGTCCGCCGCCAGGCCTATGTCGAATTCGACCTGGAGGCCATCTTCGAGGAGGAGCGCTTCGCCGACTTTGTGATCCTCTACCGTCTGTTGCACCGCACGCGCTTGCCAGGGGATGGCCGCGCCGAGGACTGCTGGCTGGAGCGGTACTACCAGCAGTCCGTGGAGCAGGGCGGCCGGGTGCGCGAGCGTCTGCGCGAGGGGGTGGAAACGTGTCTGACGATCCTGGCTAACGGCTTCCTCGGCCATCCAGGCAGCAGCGACCTGCGCGCGTGGGTGCAGCGCGAGGGAGCGCCGGCGCTCTACCAACAGATCCTCCGCCTGGTCTATCGTTTCCTCTTCCTGCTCGTCTCCGAAGAGCGCGGCCTGATGGGGCAGAACCCGCTCTACCTGGAAAACTACGGCGTCAGCCGCCTGCGCCGGCTGTGCGATAACCGCGCAGCATATACCGACGACGTCGACCTTTGGCTGGGACTGCGCGCGCTGTGGGAAATCTTTCGGGATGAAAAACCGGCTGCCATCCTGGGCGTGCCGCCGCTGAACGGTGAGCTCTTTGCCCCGCAGGAGCTGGACAATGCCCTGATTACCAACCGCAACCTGCTCTCCGCCTTCTGGTATCTCGCCTTTTACGACGACCCGCCCCGCCGCATCAACTACGCTGCGCTGGATACCGAGGAGCTGGGCTCGGTGTATGAGAGCTTGCTCGATTACCACCCCACGGTGACCTTCGACTCGACCGGCAAGCCGCAGTTCGAACTTGCCCCCGGCTCGGAGCGCAAATCCACCGGCTCCTACTACACCCCGCCGCAACTGGTCGGTGAACTGATTCACAGCGCCTTGGAACCGGTGATTGCGGAGAAGTTGAGCGCGGCAGAGCAGGAGAGTAGAGGAGCAGGAGAGCGAGAGAGCACGAGACTTCTCACGCTCTCACCCTCTCCTGCTCTCCCGTTCACACGATCTCATGCTCTTGAAAAAGCCCTGCTCTCCATCAAAGTCTGCGACCCGGCCTGCGGCTCCGGCCATTTCCTGCTGGCCGCCGCGCGCCGACTGGGGAAGGAACTGGCGCGCATCCGCACCGGCGAGGACGAACCTGCGCCGGAGCAGGTGCGCGCTGCGATTCGTGATGTGGTGGCGCACTGCATCTACGGCGTGGACAAAAACCCACTGGCGGTGGAGCTTTGCCGAGTGGCGTTGTGGATCGAATCGCACAGCGAAGGCAAGCCACTGACCTTTCTCGACCATCGCATC
>JANWYX010000442.1 GCA_025055055.1 Caldilinea sp.
CGCCCAACTATCAACTTTCGACCGGACGCGGCTAGTCCGGCGCACCCAGACAGGAGATCGACTTGTCAGGCGAAAATCAACGTCGATTTGAGGGCAAGGTTGCATTGATCACCGGCGGCGGCACCGGCATTGGCGCCGCCATTGCGCGTCAGTTTGCCGTAGAGGGGGCGGCCGTGGCGTTGGTGGGACGTCGCGGCCACATTGTTCAGCGTCACGCCGACGCCTTGCGCAAAGAAGGGTGCAATGCGCTGCCGATCCGCGGCGATGTCGTCGGTGAAGCGCCGAACATTGTGCGGCAGGTGGTGCAGCATTTTGGCCGCTTAGACATCCTCGTCAACAATGCGGCCGTCTCGGCCGGCGTCGATCTGGACGAGATGACGCCGGAGCTTTGGCGTCAGGTGCTGGCCGTCAATTTGGACGCAGCCTTTGTGTTGGTGCGCGCAGCGCTGCCTCATCTCGTCGCCGCACGTGGCTGCGTACTGCACATCAGCAGCATCGGCGTCGTCGTCGGCGAGTTTGACGACATCGCCTATGTCACCAGCAAGGCTGCGCTGGAGGCCTTCAGCCGCCGGCTCGCTCTGGAGCTGGCGCCGCAGGGTATTCGTTCCAACGTCATCCGTCCAGGGTTGATTCACACCGAAGCGTTTGACACCATGCCGGCGGAGTTTTTCGAGGCGCAACTGCCGTTGATCCCGTTGGGACGCGTTGGGCGGCCCGAGGACGTCGCCCGCGCGGCGGCGTTCCTCTGCTCCGAGGATGCGTCGTTCATCACGGGGACGGTGTTGACTGTGGACGGGGGAGAATCGGCGAAGTAGTCAGGAGAAGAGGAGAGGAGAAACAAGTCATGACCGTCACCGCAGTGGTGGGCGCCCAGTGGGGCGACGAGGGAAAAGGCCGCGTGATCGACTACCTGGCGCAGGCGGCGGATGTTGTCATCCGCTTTCAGGGCGGCGACAATGCAGGACACACGGTGATCAACGAGTACGGCAAACACGCCCTGCACCTCATCCCCAGCGGCATCTTCAACCCGCGCACACAGAATATCATCGGCTCTGGCTGTGTCGTCAATCCGCAGTCGCTGCTGCATGAAATGGACGACCTGCGCTCGGCCGGAGTCGACCTCGGCAACCTCTGGATCAGCACCCGCGCTCAGATGTTGATGCCCTACCACCGCCAGCTCGATGTGCTCGAAGAGGCGGCGCGCGGCAAGGACACCATCGGCACGACCAAACGAGGCATCGGTCCCGCCTACGCCGATAAAGCGGCGCGCTCCGGCCTGCGCATGGGCGACCTCTTGCAGCCGGAATGGCTTCAGATGCGCCTTGACAACGCCCTGCGCACCGTCAACCGCAAGCTTGAGATTCTCGGCGGCGAACCGGTCAATGGCAAGGAGCTCTATGCGCTGTGCATGGAATATCGCGAGAAGCTCGGCGACCGCATCATCGACACCGTGCCCATGACGCGCCGCGCCCTGCAGCAGAACAAACATATCCTGTTGGAAGGCCAGCTCGGCGTGATGCGCGATCTCGACTGGGGCATCTATCCTTATGTGACCAGCAGCAATCCAACCGCCGCCTACGCTGCGTCTGGCGCCGGCCTGCCCGCCCGCGCCATCGACCGCGTGATCGGCGTGGTCAAGGCCTACAGCACCGCAGTTGGCGACGGTCCCTTCCCCACCGAGCTCCATGACGCCGAAGGCGAGAAGCTGCGCGAGATCGGCGGCGAGTTCGGCGCCACGACCGGTCGACCGCGGCGCTGCGGTTGGTTCGACGGCGTGGCGATCGGCTACGCCGCCTGGCTCAACGGCATGACCGGCCTCGCCATCACCAAGCTCGACGTGCTCGACACCTTTGAAGCCATCAAAATTTGCATCGGCTACAAGCTGCCCAACGGCTCGATCGTCACCGACTCGATGCCGGATACGCCGGTGCTCATGCACGTGACGCCGGTGTACGAGGTTTGGGAAGGCTGGAAAACCTCTACGTCCAACTGTCGGCGCTGGGATGACCTGCCCAAGGCCGCGCGTGCGTATCTGCATCGCATCAGCGAACTGGCCGGAATCAAGATCGATTACGTGTCGGTCGGGCCGGAGCGCGATCAGATGTTTGCTGTGTGATGCAACGCTGCCTTTCGCCGGTCAACCGCCGCCAGAGAGGCTTCCCTATTTGAAATTGCCGGTTTTGACAGCAACGGCAGAACCCTATACAATTCTAAAGAAGAGGCGCAATTGTTGCGCCTCACTTTTTCATACGATGGGTTTTATTCAATAAATCTTGCGCCGAAGCCTGCCCGGTTCACGCCGGATCACAGGAGGAGACCATGAGCAATCGATCGGATCGCATCTCGCGCGCGCCTGGCGACGCGCATGAGACCATAACTTACGAACTCGCCACCGACCGCACCTCTACTGCAGCCCGCAAATATCACATCTGGACGATCGGCTGCCAGATGAATGTGGCCGACTCGAATCACGTCGCCGCCGAATTGGAAAAGCTCGGCTATGGGCCGACCGACCGGCTCGAAGAGGCCGACGTTGTCGTGCTCAACACCTGCGTCGTGCGCCAGAGCGCCGAAGACAAGGCTATCGGCAAGCTCGGCAGCCTCAAGCCCTGGAAGAGGGCGCACCCCGATCGCGTTATTGCGTTGATGGGCTGCATGGTGGGCGTCAAGCCTAGCCCGCAGCTTGTGGAGAGCTATCCGTTCGTGGACGTCTTTATGCCGCCCAGCGAAGCGACGCCGTTGGTGAATTTTCTTCGCCAGGCGGAGATCGACGCCGAAATGGCGGAGCTCGAGCGCCAGCAGTTGGCGCGGCGCTATCAGTTGCAGGATGAAGCACAGCCGATCGGCGCCACCCAATCGATCAAGCATCTTGCCTTGAGCGGAGAGACACCCGTCGCCGCCTATGTGCCGATCGTCTATGGATGCAGTCACGCCTGCACCTTCTGCATCATTCCGTTTCGCCGCGGGGTGGAGCGCAGCCGACCGGTGCAAGAGATCGTCAACGAGGTGCGCGGGCTGGTTGCGCAGGGCGTACGCGAGGTGACGCTGCTGGGCCAGATCGTCGACCGCTATGGCTACGACTGGCGCGGGGAGCTTGGCAACAGCGCAACGGTAAAGGCGTTTCACGGCAACGGTGACGGCTCGAGCGCCTTCACCGCGCAATCAGAGGACGTTCACGCCTACGACCTCGCCGACCTCTTGCACGCCGTGCACGAGATCGAAGGGCTGTGGCGCATCCGCTTCCTCACCAGCCACCCAAACTACATGACGGACCGCATCCTGCAGGCCGTGCGCGACCTGCCTAAGGTCTGTCCGCACATCGAGGTCCCCATTCAAGCGGGCGACGACGAAGTGCTAGAAAGGATGAAGCGCGGCTACACCAATGCCGAATATCGCGCGCTGATCGAACGCATCCGCGCAACGGTGCCGGACGTTGCCATTAACACCGACATCATCGTTGGCTTCTGCGGCGAGACGGAGGAGCAGTTCGAGCGCACCGTCGAAATTGTGCGCGATCTGAAGTTCGACAAGGTGCACCTGGCGCGTTACAGTCCGCGGCCGGGCACGGTCAGCGAGCGTCGCATGGTAGACGATGTGCCGGAGGCGGAGAAGGTGCGCCGGCACAAGCTGCTCGAGGCGTTGCAGGAGCAGATCAGCGCCGAAATCAACCGGCGCTATCTGGGTGAAATCGTTGAAGTGCTGGTGGAGGACAGACACAAAGGCAAGTGGCGAGGTCGTAACCGCCAGAATAAGCTCGTCTTCATCGAGAGCGACCTGCCCCTGCGCGGCCGTCTGGTGGAGGCGCAGATCACATGGACGGGGCCGTGGTCGATGCAAGGGCGCTTTGTGCGCGATGTGTCTCCCCTGCCCGACAAGGTCACAGCCCCGCGGCAAACCTTCACGATCGCTCTGGCGTAGATTCTTCACAGGAGGGGCGACATGCCAGCTCGCACTATCCGCGCCCCGCGCGGAGCGCAGCTCACCTGCAAAAATTGGCTGATCGAAGCCGCATACCGCATGTTGCAGAACAACCTCGATCCCGACGTCGCCTTCGACCCCGACAATCTGATCGTCTACGGCGGTCGCGGCCGCGCCGCACGCAACTGGGAGTGCTTCGACGCCATCCTGCGCACGCTTGAGCGGCTTGAGCCGGATGAGACGCTGCTGGTGCAGTCGGGCAAGCCGGTGGCGGTCTTCCGCAGCCATCCCGACGCCCCGCGCGTATTGCTCGCCAACTCCAATATCGTCCCGGCCTGGGCCACGCAGGAAAACTTCGACCGCTGGGAGCGCGAGGGGCTGATCATGTACGGCCAGATGACCGCCGGCAGCTGGATCTACATCGGCACGCAGGGCATCCTGCAGGGCACCTATGAGACGTTCGCCGCACTGGCGCAGCAACATGGTTGGGGCTCGCTGCGCGGGAAGCTGGTCGTCACCGCCGGCCTGGGAGAGATGGGAGGTGCACAGCCGTTGGCCATCACCATGAACGAGGGCGTCGGCCTGATCGTCGAAGTCGACCGCCGGCGCGCCGAACGACGGCTGCATCTGCGCCAGATCGATCGCATCACCGACACCCTGGAAGAGGCGATGACCTGGGTGGAGGAGGCGCTCGCCGCCAAGCGGCCTCTGTCGGTCGGTCTGATCGGCAACGCAGCAGAAGTCTTGCCGGAACTGGTCGCCCGCGGCGTACAGCCCGATGTGGTGACGGATCAGACCTCGGCGCACGACCCGCTCTACGGCTACATCCCGGCCGGCATGTCGCTGGCAGAAGCCGCCGAGCTGCGATGTCACGATCCGCAGGCCTACATGCAGGCTGCGCTTAACTCCATGACGCGCCACGTCCAGGCTATGCTCGACTGGCAGGCGCGTGGCGCAGTGGTCTTTGACTATGGCAACAATTTGCGGCAGCGCGCCTACGACAACGGCTTGCGTGAGGCCTTCAGCTACCCGGGCTTTGTGCAAGCCTATATTCGCCCGCTCTTCTGCGAAGGCAAAGGGCCGTTCCGCTGGGTAGCGCTTTCCGGCGATCCGGCGGACATCTACGCCACCGACGCCGCCATTCTGGAGCTTTTTCCGGAAAACGAACATCTGCGACGATGGATCGGCATGGCACAGAAGCACGTGGAATTTCAGGGCCTGCCGGCGCGCATCTGCTGGCTGGGCTACGGCGAACGCTCACGTGCCGGTCTCCGCTTCAACGAAATGGTAGCACGCGGAGCAGTCAAGGCGCCGATCGTGATCGGCCGCGATCATCTGGACAGCGGCTCCGTCGCCAGCCCGAATCGGGAGACGGAGGGCATGCTCGACGGCTCCGACGCTATCGCCGATTGGCCGTTGCTCAACGCTCTCATCAATGCCGTCAACGGCGCGACCTGGGTGAGCATTCATCACGGCGGCGGGGTCGGCATCGGCTACAGCATTCATGCGGGGCAAGTGATCGTGGCAGATGGCACGCCGGAGGCTGCGGCGCGGCTGGAGCGCGTCCTCACCGGCGACCCGGGCACAGGGGTTGCCCGCCACGCAGATGCAGGGTATCCGCAGGCCATCGAGTTTGCGCGCAGGCATGGAATCAAATTGCCGATGATTACAGGCGTATAAATGCCGTTTTGATGCTCGCCTATTATGGTTGACCCACTCAAAGCAAACCGCCACCGCTTATTGATTCAAAAATTGTCCTTCCCGGCCAGGTCACCTTTCAATTTTTCCAGTCGATTACCACCACTCTCCCATCTCGTTGTGCACCGCTCTCCGGCGTGACGCCGCCGTGCGTGCGGATATAGGCGATCAGTTCGTCGCGCACCAGCCGATGCGTCTCCTCTTTGGGCAGCGCATGCGCGTTAAGGGAAAGGCGCAGGTTGTTGCGTACCGTTTCCTCCCATGAGTCGGCCAACACATGTGTGAAGCTGGGACACGCCATGATAAACGTGCGCTCCCGCTGCTCGCAAAGTGGCCGCCCGTTCACGGTGATGTCCACCGCTCTGGCCTGTTCTCGGCTGGCGCCGAGATCGATGCGATAGCGCACGGCCGAGCTGAAGTGGAGGAAGCCCCGTTCAAGGTGCGCTTCGCCGGGGCGATCGACGCGGCGGGCGTTTTCCTGCAGCAACTGTTCAAGCTGACGACCGTTCAGCGTGCAAAGCTGAATCACGTCGGCGTAGGGCATCACGGCGAACCAGTCGCCGAGTGTGAGCCGACCCGGTGGCAGCCCTGCAGAGACGGAGGACGCGTCGATGGCCGCAAAGTCTACTGCGTAACCGGCCATCCTGCATCGCTCTACCAATGCGTCGGTGATGAAGTTGCAGAGCGCAGATTCGCGCGCGGCCAGCTCGTTGCGCACGACGTCGATGCTGAGGTCAGGCTCGTCGGCGACGATGCCCAGCGGCTCGGCGAAGACGGGTTCGATCTCGCGCAGTAGTGGCTGAACGGATTCGCGCTCAAACTCTTCGTCCACCGGCAACCTCGACGTAGCGTGCAACTGAACGTTGGTCACGGCGGCCCAGCGTCGTCCCACGGTGATGTCCACCTCCCCAAGAAATTCGCCGAGCTTGCCCGCCTGCACGATCGGGATGCCGTTGACGACGTTGTGTGGGCTGAGCCCATGCTCGTTCAGCGCATGGTGGGTATGCCCGCCGATGATGACCTGTACGGCCGCATGCGGCAGCGCCGCTGCCAGCTCGCGATCGCCCGCAGCGCGCACCGTGGCCGACGTGGAAGCCAAGGCGTAGCCGAGATGGCTGAGCACGATCACTACGTCGCTGACCTCTTTGACGACGGGCAACAGATTGTGCATCGTTTGAATCGGATCGGCGAAGTGCAGGGTAGAATCGGATTGCGGCGCAATCTGCGCCGGTGTCGTCAGCCCGATCACGCCCACGCGCACGCCCTTTACTATGAAGAGCGCCGCGGGGAAATAGCCGCCGGAAAGCCACGAACAGCCCGCCAGGTTGGCCGTTAGGAGCGGGAAGGAGGCGTCCTGGCGCAGGGCGCGCGCAAGCAGCCGCGCGTTCAGGTCGAGGTCGTGGTTGCCCAGGGCACAGGCGTCGATCCCGGCGGCGGAATAGAGGCGGTACGCCGCATGGAGACGAAAGCTGTTTTCGTCAGAGCCGAGCAGTGCATCGAAGATGCTGCCGACGGCGTCGTCGCCGCTGCTGAACGCAAGCACACCTCGCTGCGGATGGCGGCGATAGCGCTTGCGCAGGTGGCGGATGGAACCCACCATACGCGAAAAGACCGGATGCGCGCCGCCCGGCTGAAAATAGACCAGATTCCCGTGTAAATCGTTGAAATGGGCGATCTTGAGGCGGATGGGATAATCTAGGTCTTCGCGTTTAGGAGGAGGCGTCCTTCCTTCGTCAGGAATGAGGCGCTCCACAGGGCGGGACGTAGCGTCGCCCACAAAAAGATAACGCTCGATGTCCTCTTGTGCGCCGGCGTCGATGTGCGTCAGCCGCAGCGCGCCGGGAGGGATGGCGAAAAATTCGGCGGGCCGCTCCCACAGCATAGCACTACCCGATGCGTGCGAACTGATCCGGCGTAATGCGATTGAGCGGCGGCTCACCGGTAAAGAAACGGCGCAGTTCTTCGACCGCCATCTCACCCAAGTGGGTGCAGTCTGTGATGCAACCGGCGAGATGGGGAGTCACAATCACGTTGGGCAGTCGGCGCAAAGGGCTGTCCGGAGCGGGCGGCTCCGGGTCGGTGACGTCGAGGAAGGCGAAGAAGCGGCCTTTGGCAAGCTCTTCGATCAACGCCTCCTCGTCGATCAGTGCGCCGCGCGCCGTGTTGATAAGCACCGCGTCGTCTTTCATCAGGCGCAGCAGACTGCGGTCGATCATGTGGCGGGTGGAGGGCAGCGCAGGCGCATGTAGGGAAATGACGTCGGCGCGGCGCGCCAGCTCCGCCAGCTCGACCTTTGTCACGCCTAGGCGGGCGGCTTCCACCTCATTGACATAAGGATCGTAGAGCAAAATGCAGGCGTGGAAAGGGTGCAACAGCTCGATCACGCGGCGTCCGACGTTGCTGGCGCCGACAAGGCCGATCACGCTGCTGTGCACTTCACGCGCGGGCCAGGCCGGATGCTCGCGCCAACCGCCCTCGCGCACATGCCGGCTCAACGGCAGGATGCGCTTGACGCCCACGATGATCAAGCCGAGCGTGGTCTCGGCCACATCCTGCGCCAAGGCGGGCGCAGCGCTCGTCACATGGATGTTGCGCGCCCACACCGCCTCGCTGACAAAGCGTTTTACGCTGCCGCCGGTGTGGGCGATGGCGCGCAGCTTCGGCGCTGCGGCGAGCACGTCGGCGTCGATGGCAGCGACGTCCCATCCTGTGATGCAGGCGTCGGCGGGCGGCAAGAGCGCCAGCAGGTCGGCCTTGTCGGCAGGCGTTTCCTTTGGGTGATGGATGACTTCGGCGAACGCATTCAGTGCGCGCCACGCCGCTGCGGAAAAGATACGCGCATAGTGCGCCCGACCGATGGTGACGGCGACAATAGGTTTCGTCATTTGTGTTTATCCTAGAATCCCAGCCCGCTTGAACAACCGTTTGCAGACGGTTCGCGCCTCCGCCAACAGCGCCTTTTCATCTACCACCAACACCCGCTTGTTGCGCATCAATACCTTGCCATCGACGATGACGGTGTCCGTGCTGCCGCTGTTGAGATTGTAAACAAGCGCCGAGGCGACGCGATGCACCGGCATGGCAAAAGGCGTGTCGAGGTCCACCAGGACGACGTCCGCCTTTTTCCCCACCTCCAGCGAGCCGATCAGGTGTGGCTGTCCGAAGGCGTGCGCACCCCCGCGACAGGCCATCCAGAGTACGTCTTCCGGCAACAGCGCCATAGCGTCGAGCGTGCTCACTTTACCGGAGAGGGCTGCGGTCTTCAACACCTCCAGCATGTCCTGGCTGTTGTTGCTGCCCGGGCCGTCGGTTGCCAAGGCCACGACGATGCCGCGGCGACGCATCTCCGGCACGCGCGCCATGCCCGACGCCAGGTACATGTTGGCGACAGGACAGTGCACTACGATGCCGCCATGTTTCTCCAACAGGTCGAGTTCATGGTCGTCGAGCCATACGCTGTGCACAAGTTGCACGTCGGGACCGAGCATGCCGAGGTGCGCCAACCATTCGACGTGGCGCATCCCGCGCTGCTCCAGGTTCATTTCGACCTCCTTGCGCGTCTCGGCGATGTGGATCATGCAGCCGACGCCCCAGGCCTTGGCCTGAGCGTAGGTGCGACGCATCGTCTCGTCGGAGCAACCCCAGGGAATTAGGGGCGCAAACTCGATGCGGATGCGGCCGTCCTGGCGACCGTGCCAGGTTGCATGGAGGCGCTCCATCTCCGCCATGATCTGGTCGGGCGTCTCCATGAAGGCGGGATGATAGCCCATGTCGGTCCAGCCGCGCGCCAGCAGGAAGCGCACGCCGATCTCTTCGGCGGCGCGACAGACGCCGTCGTCGTTGCGCGGGTCGGTGTGGATGTAGTGATGGTCGATCACGGCGGTGGCGCCCCCGCGGATGTTCTCTACCAGCCCCAGTTTGGCGGCGACATAAGCTTCTTCTTCGGTCAGCGCCTGAGCAGTGGGCCAGATGGCGGCGGCCAGCCATTCCAGCAACGGCTTGTCGTCGGCCAGCCCGCGCAAAAAAGTCTGAAAAAGATGGGTGTGTGCGTTGACCATGCCGGGCATCACTGCCATTTGTGTGGCGTCGATGCGCTCTGCTGCGGTGCGACGCAGGCTGTCCGGTGCAGCGCCTGCGCCTACGGCGGCGATGCGATCCTCTTCGATATAGATGTAGCCCGGATCATGGAGTTCGCCGGCATCGTTCAGGGTGAGCACGGCACCGTTTTCGATCAGAAGCGAATGCATCATTGAGCGTGACCTCTCCAATAAGTAAAGCGTAGGGTTGCATTTCTCCACCAATACGAAAGATTTGATCGCAGAGACGCCAAGAGCGCACAGGTTTTGCAGGTGAGCGCTCTCGGCATCTCGGCGATAAAACCGTTTTTCGGGATGGAACGTTCCACCGTTATTACCACGTGAGATGGCCGATGCGCCGCGGAGTGTTGAGCGACGCAAAGACGACGCCTCCTATGAAGCCCTGGGCGCGGTGGCCGGCGACAATAAACTCTGCAGTGACCGGCATCCCCAGCCCCATGCGGCGCGCATAGTCGGCCAGGGCGGAGCCGGGGCGCAGCTCCACGCCGACGCGGCTCCATGCAGCGGCTCGAATCAGCTCCGCCACAGCGGAAGATGGTTCCGCAGGCGTTGCATCCGCAGAAGGGGCGGCTGCAGCCTGCGGACCAGGCGACGATTGCGCTCCGCCGGAGACGAAGGGGAGAAAGATGTTGTAGTCGCCGGGCGAAGGCGGCTGCGGACCCGGCTCGACCGGCGGCTGCTCGATGCGCACGGCCTGCCAGACGACGAAGATGGAGATGTGCTTGTTGGCCGGCATGCCGCCGCCGCACATCACCTCCGCCGGGAGGCCGCGCGGCGTCCAGCACCAGGGGCCTTGCTCACCCCGCTCCGGCACGTAGCTGGAGCCGAACATGGCGATGTTGCCCCAGCCGGAGCGCTCCTTGGTGACCGGATAACGATGGTCGCCGGGGCCGCGCGCATAGCCATCGTAGGCGGGGTCGCCGAGCTTGTCGAAGCCATCCGACCAGTAGAGCAGCTCCTGATTTTTGATCTTGTTGCCGTGGAGGTCTAAGACGAGCGAGAAGAGATGATGGTCGGCGCCGGCGTCGTCGAAATATTCCGGATCGCCCACCGGCTTCAGATAAGCTTCGCGCGCCCATTGATCGATGCTGCCGTACACGTCAGAAGGCTCCCAACTGCTGTCGCGCGTGGTGAAGACATCTTTGATCAGATAGACGAGGCCGTCCGGCCCCGGCGTCGGATGGTCAGGACGCTCGGCGATCGACTTGATCGTCAGGTTCATCGGGCCTACCCAGCGTCCCAGCCGACGCTCGAACGGAGGAGTCGGAGGGCCGGGCGGCTCAGGTGCAGGGGGTTCGGGCGTCGGAGGCTCCGGAGCGGGCGGTTCTTCCGTGTCGACCGTCGTCTGGCGCCAGACCGCAAAGATCGAAATCGTCTGTCCATCTTCAGGGAGGCCTCCCCCACACAACACATCCGCCGAACCTTCCGGCGCCCAGCACCAAGGCCCTTGCTCCCCGGCTTGAGGACGATAGATGCTGCTGGGAAAAAGTGTGTACGTCGCCCAGCCGGCGCCGGCTTGGGTCAGACGCCGGTCCACAAAAGACGGATCGTAACGATTCGTGAAGCGGATGACCTGTTGACCAAGCAAAGCGCCGTTGGCGTCGAACACCGCTGCGTAAAGATGGTTGGTCTTTTGCAGCTCCATCATCATGGCTGGGTTAGCGTAAGTTTCCTTCGCCCATTGCGGAATCGCATAACGGTCGCCGCTGACGTCCCATGACCCGCCGATCGTCGTGAAAAGGTCGACAAGCCTGTAGATGGTTGCTCCAGCAGGAGGGGAATCGACCGGTTGGATGCTTAGGTTCAGATCGTCGAACCATTCAGTCAGACGCCGAGTGACGGCGGTTGTGCTCATAGCGGCTTCTCCTAGAAGGCTGATGAATCCCGGTTGCATAAATGAGAATGGCGACGGGACAGAAGCATCGATCGGCTGTTGCTCGCCGGCCGATCCTACATCTTCGGCTCTCAGAACCGACGCCGACAAAATTATGTCTCATCATAGTCAAAGGTAGTGCGCTTGGCAAAGTGCGTTTTGGGAAGGCAGACTGCCGTAGATTGAGGCAGGATGTGTGATACAATGGAGGCGTAGAATTTTTGGGGAACGGTATCGCTCTGGGCGTCCTCGAAAGCAGTGGCCATCTCGTAGAAACGAAGGTGAACGTGCATGTTTGAACCCGAACGAGAGCATCGCTCTGGCATTGTCCAGGTTTCCGGCGCCGGTCGGCCTTTGTTGATCACCTGTCTGTCGATCATCGTCGCTGTGGCTTTATTCCTGGGAGGGGTGGGCGTCGGTTTCGCAGCCGGAAGATGGGGAAGCGCGCCCGTCGCCGCCGGACAGGATGACGGACCGGCGGCTGCATTGCGGGCGGAGTTCTCCCTCTTTTGGGAGGCGATGGATGTGCTCTACCGCGATTATTATGGAGAGCTGCCCGATCCCAAAGAGGCCACCTACGCCGCCATTCGCGGGGTGCTGAGCCGTCTGAACGATCCAAACACCGCCTTCATGACGCCGGATGAGGCAAACTTCTTCCGCACCAACCTGCAGGGCAGCTTTGAGGGCATCGGCGCGCGCGTAGACTGGGATCCGAACTTCAACACGGTGCGCGTTGTCGAGCCCTTTGAAAACCAGCCGGCATGGAAAGCGGGCATCAGGCGCGACGACCTCATCACTCATGTGGACGGCGAGTCGATCGTCGGCACCGACTTGACCTCTGCAGTCGAGAAGATTCGTGGGCCGAAAGGTACCACCGTGGTGCTGACCATCGTGCGCATGGGGGTGGAGAAGCCGTTTGACGTCGAAGTGGTTCGCGATCGCATTGAGATCCCGACGATTGAATCGAAAGTCGTCGCCGGCGATATCGCCTATATTCGCCTCAATAGCTTCAACGAAAACGCCGGCAAGCTGGTGCGCGATGCTGTAACAGGGGCTTTGAAAGAGAAGCCTTCCGCCCTGATTTTCGATCTGCGCGGCAACCCGGGCGGACTGTTGCGACAGGCAATCGAGGTCGCCAACGTTTTCCTGCCGAAAGGCGAAACGGTGCGGATCGAACGCTTCGCCGATGGCCGCGAGCAAATCTACAAAACAGAAGGGGACCCGGTCACCGTCGATCTGCCGCTGGTTGTGCTTGTCAACGAAGGCAGCGCCAGCGCCAGTGAGATCGTCGCCGGCGCCATTCAGGCGCATCAGCGTGGTCAGATCGTCGGCGCTACCACCTTCGGCAAGGGCAGCGTCCAGCTTCCACAGACGTTAAGCGATGGTTCGATCCTGCGTGTGACGATTGCGCGCTGGTATACGCCCGACGATCGCAGCATTGATGGCTCTGGACTGGAGCCGGACGTGAAGGTAGAAGTGACAGATGCGGATCGAGAGTCGCAGCGCGATCCGCAGCTCGAAAAAGCCATTGAACTGCTGGGCGGCGAATTGGAGCCGCTGCCGGTGCAATAATCGTAAAAAACACAGAATCAAGGATGCTCTGTGGCGAAAGTCAAAGAAGCCGTGCACGGCCCGCGCACGGTGGCGACCAATCGCAAGGCGCGGCATGAATATTTCATCGAGAAGACCTACGAAGCAGGCATCGTCCTGACGGGAACCGAGATCAAGTCGGTGCGCGCCGGCAGGGTCAGCTTGCAAGAGGGCTTTGTGCTCATCAAGAACGGCGAGGCCTGGCTGATCAACGTGCACATTGCCCAATACGAACAGGGCAATCGTTTCAACCACGAAGAGCGCCGAGACCGCAAGCTGCTGTTGAAGCGGCGCGAAATTCAAGAGCTGTACGGCGCAGCGACGCGACGCGGCTATACGATCGTGCCGCTGCGCATGTACATCAACGATCGCGGCCTTGCCAAGGTCGAGATCGGTCTGGCGCGCGGCAAGCAGCTTCATGACAAGCGCGAGACGATCGCCAAACGCGAGAGCGAGCGCAATCTACGGCGGGTGTTGAAGGGTGAGTGGTGACGCCTGCGCCGCACTCGAGCTGCCTCATGGCCTCCTGCCGTTGCCCGCCTTCCTGCCCGACGCCACGCTTGCCGTCGTGCGCGCGGTGGACAGCGCCGACCTTGAGGCGGTGGGGGTCGATGCGCTGGTGATGAATACTTTCCATCTCATGCAGCAACCGGGGACGTCCACGATCCAGGCGTTAGGCGGCCTCCATGCCATGAGCGACTGGTCACGACCGATTCTCACCGATTCCGGCGGTTTTCAGGCCTATTCTCTCATCCGAGAGCAGCCGCGGCTCGGCGCGCTCACCGACGACGGCATCGTCGTGCAGCCTGAAGGCATGAACCGCAAGATTCATCTGACACCGGAAAAGTGCATCCGGCTCCAGCTCAGCTACGGCGCCGACATTGTCATGTGCCTGGACGACTGCACGCACCCCGACGATCCGCCGGAAGTGCAGGAGCGATCCGTACAGCGCACGATCGCCTGGGCGAAGCGCTGTCGGGCGGAGTTCGATAAGTTGCTTGCGCAGAAGAGAAGGTCGGAGCAAAGACCCTTGTTGTTCGCCGTCGTGCAGGGCGGTGCATCGGAGGCGCTGCGCACGCGCTGCGCAGAGGCGCTGTTGGAGATCGGTTTCGATGGCTACGGATATGGTGGCTGGCCGCTCGACAGTGAGGGCAATCTGCTGAAGGAAATGCTCGAGCTGACACGGCAGCTCATCCCGGCGCATTTCCCTCTGCATGGTCTGGGCGTCGGCCACCCCCTGAATGTTGTTGCGGCAGCCAAGTTGGGCTATCAAACCTTTGATAGCGCCTTGCCCACGCGCGACGCCCGCCGCGGCCGCCTGTATACCTTCGCCGGCCAGACGCTGCCTTCCACATCTCATCGCCCGAACACTCCGACATTCTCCACCGTTCCGTGGTCTGGAGGGCGGTTTTTTGCTCTCGGACCGTCTTGGTTCCGCTTCCTCTATATCACGGACGACAAGTACATTAAAGATCCGAGGCCGGTGGATGAGCGGTGCGACTGCCTGACCTGTCGTCGCTACAGCCGAGGGTATCTACGCCACCTCTATCGCGCCAACGAAGCAACCTTTCAGCGGCTGGCCACGATCCACAACTTGCGTTTCATGGCGCGGCTGATGGAGATGTTACGCAATGGGTGAACGACAGAGCGCTGCTTTGTCCGGCGATGCACAACAGCCAGATGCGGCGGTGATGGAGAGCGTTGTGCAGGCGGTGTTGGCAAGCCCCAAGTATGCTGCACTCGATCCGGCTCTGGTGGCGAGCCTTGCCAACCAGGAGCTGCGTAAAGGCAGGCAGGTCAGAGAGGCAATCAAAAAAGTTAAGAATCGGCTGCACCAGAGCACAGCTTCCTACTGGCTAACCACTCCGCACTATGCGCACTGGCGTGCAGCTATCGAAGCCGCAAAAGACGAGCCTACGCGGAAGACACAGCTACAATCCATCCTACGCATGCATTATTCGATGCGCGAACGGCTGCCCTTCCTAGCCGATTTTTACCGAACCATCTTTGCCGGGCTGGCGTCTGTGCGTCGTGTGCTCGATTTGGGGTGCGGCTTGAACCCGTTGGCGCTGCCCTGGATGGGGTTGCCGAGCGAAACAACGTACTTTGCCTGCGATATCGATCGGGAGCAAATTGCGTTTCTCGATTGGTGGCTGAGGCTGCAGGGACGGAGCGGTCAAGCCTTTGTATGGAACTTGCTGGCAGGGGCACCGCCGATTGAGCCGGTGGATGTGGCGCTGTTGCTGAAGATGGCTCCCTGTCTGGCGCAGCTCGACGTTGTAGCGCCGGCGAGGTTGCTCGAGGAAGTGCGCGCGTCGGTTGTGGTGGTTTCCTTCCCGGCGCAAAGTCTCGGCGGACGCGACAAGGGGATGGTCGCTCACTACGCAGCGACGATGGATGCCCTCCTCGCCGGACGCAACTGGCGGGTCGAGCGTTTCGACTTCCCCACCGAGCTGGTCTTTCGCGTGCGCAAGGATCGATGCTTCTGAAAGGCGATAGGATGGGTGCATCCTTCTGCCGAATGCGCTCAAGTGCGTTACAGGTTCAGGTTTGTGTTCATCGGCTTGACGCATTACAATGCGAAGCAGTTGTTGTGCAGCGCCGCTTGCCTAATTGTGAAAAAAGCGGTCAAGAATGTATGGCGTTTGAGCGTGCTTTTGTCATTTGAGCGGAATTGCCGAAAGGAGAAACACCATGACAACAACAAAGCTTGCAACGCGCAATGACATCCCTCATCATGTCCGGAGCGCAATGATCGATCTGCTCAACCAGCAGCTTGCCGATGCCTTTGACCTGTATAGCCAGACCAAGCAGGCGCATTGGAACGTCAAAGGCATGCATTTCAGCCAACTTCATGAGCTATTCGATTCACTGGCAAGCAGCGTGCTCGGCTTTGTTGATGAGATTGCTGAACGAGCAACAGCGCTCGGCGGTTACGCCAAAGGAACGGCGCGCATGGCGGCTGCACAATCGCGCTTGCCGGAATTCCCTGAAGACGTGCTCGAGGGCAAAGCTGTGGTGGCGGCGCTTGCCGAACGCTATGCGCAGTTCGCCGCTTCGACGCGCGCGGCGATCGATGAAGCGCTGAAGCATGAAGAGCAAGATACGGCAGATTTGATGATTGAAATCTCGAGAGAGATGGACAAACACCTCTGGTTCCTGGAAGCGCATCTGCAAGCCTGAAACAAGCGCCTTGTGAATTGACATTTTGGCGATTTCCGCCGCATGGCGGCTATTTTGGCGGTCGGATAGTTCAAACAAGATCACCCTTCGCAACGGCCCGTTATATGCGAAGGGTGATCTTTTAGAGCTTTCGGGCGAATTCGCCTGACGTTCCAGCCCTTGCTGCAGGATTTTTCGTCGCTACGGCCAGATTTATCGTCCAGATGTTGTCCGCTCTAATCGCCGCGGGACGGGGATGTACTCCACCGATGGTCGGCGTTGTGCTGTCTGTGGATAAAGCGCCATCATTTCGTAAATAATCTTGGGCATCGCTGTGCTCACCGGCAAGCCCAACGCTCGCGCCTCATCTACAGTGATCGGATAATCATGCGTGAACACGCCGGTCGAGAGCGTCGTCGCCACCTGTTCCGCCTTTTCTGCATCCATGCGGTCATGCAGCAGCTCCAACACTGTCTGTTTCACTTGCCGGAGCGCCTTTTCCGCAATATCCGCCATAATCAGTGTGTCGTCATCGATCTCACCGATCGGTTTGCGCTCGATCACCTTGAGAATGGACGCTGCAGGTTGATGGCCCAGCTGAGGATCCACCGGCCCGAGCACAGCGTTTTCGTCCATTACAATCTCATCTGCAGCCAGCGCAATCAACGTGCCGCCGGACATGGCATAGTGCGGCACGAAGACCGTCACCTTGGCCCGATGGCGCTTGAGGGCGTGGGCGATCTGCTCCGCCGCCAGCACCAAACCGCCCGGCGTGTGCACGATCAGATCAATCGGCACGTCATCGTCCGTCATTTTAATCGCTCGCAGCAACGCCTCGGAGTCGTCGATGTCGATATAGCGCGCCAGCGGAAAGCCAAGGAAGCTCATCGTCTCTTGGCGATGAATCAGCGCAATCACGCGACTGTTGCGCTCCTTTTCCAGCCGAGCCAGCGCCCGCATGCGCTCCATCTCTAGCATCTTCTGGCGAATCACCGGCTGCAATGAGGAGATGATGAGAAAGAGCCACAACAAACCGAAGAAGTCCATGCAAAACCTCCATAGAGTTTATCGATGGGCAATTATCGATGTGGCAATAATGTTTGACAATATAGCATACTGTTTGTTTTGCGCCGCAGACATCGACAAGATGCACATGAGGCATCCTCTCTCGATCACCAAGGATAGTATTCATCGATGTAAGAGCGGCGAACCGGTCGTCGTACTGTGAAAAGTTTCACCAACATCATGCCGGCGACAAAGCCGCCGACGTGCGCCCACCAGGCTACTCCTCCAACATCCGGGGGCGCTAGCGCCGAGGTCATGAAGGCGCTGACCAGTTGCCCGGCAAACCAGACGCCGATGAAGAAGAGGGCCGGAATTTCAAAGAAATATGGGAAGAAAAACAGTGGAACCAACGTAATTACGCGTGCAAAAGGAAAGAGCACCAGGTAGGCACCCATTACACCGCTGATGGCGCCGCTTGCCCCGACTGTAGGAATCACCGAGTTGGGGTTCATCAACACATGGACAAACGCTGCGGCTGCACCGCAGAGAAGATAGAAAATCAGAAAGCGCAGCGATCCCATGCGATCTTCTACGTTGTCGCCAAAGATATAGAGCGCCCACATGTTTCCGAGCAGATGAAACAACCCACCGTGCAGAAACATCGAGGTGATCACGGTCAACCATGCCGTCGGGTTCACAAAAAGCTGCGCCGGAATCAATGCATAGCGCTCGATCCAGAACTCGGCGTGCGGCCCGCTGAGAAACACAATGAAGACCAATACGTTGACGGCGATCAACGTCCAGTTCATCAGCGGTAGTGAGCGAGCCCGCACCGTGTCTCGCAATGGAAACATAAAGTCCTCCTGAAATTGCGTTTGTTTTGACATCATTTTGCGAGGGGAAGCGATCATCTTCCAGAAAGCTCCGGGCTATCGGGAAGATAGGGGCGAACATTCCCCACCACCTGTAAATTTGCCATCATACATGATCGATGGACCGAGGTCATTCTGCCTGTCCCCGGCGCCACTCGACATTGGTCAGCAATGGCGCATAGAGATCGTCCTCCGGTGCAATTGTCAATTCCGCCAGCTCTTCCGGCGTAGGGTCTCGCTCTTGAAATGCAACAAAAGGCGCGTCGACAATGCGCGCCAACGGCGTCTGCTCGTCGCCCTCCCCCATCACAAGCACGGCGGCGGCCGCCAATGCATCGGCGACGTTGATCTGCGTCATGCGCAAGGGGCGCCCGAACAGGTCACACTTGCCCCGATAGTCGTACAACGCCCGGAACCCGCTGTGTGCTACACAGAAGCCGATCACTCCCCAGCGCAGTGGCAGCGGCCGGCTGTCGGTTAGAATCACGCCCACTTGTCGAAGCAGAAAGCGTCTTTGCAGATATGCGCGAATAGCGTTGGCGGATGCCTGCGGGTCGGATGGCCACAGCACGTACTGGCCATCGCCGTTCGACTCATCGATGCCCGCATAGGGTATCAACATGTTTGCCTTGATGGTGAGATAGACGCCGTAGCGACTGACGGTCTGCGGCAGAAACCAGGTGGACTCCGCCTCGATCAGCTTTGCCTTATCCACATCCGGCGGCGCTGTGCGTCCTTCGCAAATGGCGACAATCTTCGACGCAACCGCCAGAATTCCGCCTTCATCCATCGAGGGGACGAACTCGTCTAATATCGCAAATAGATTTCGGTCGGCTAAAGTGATGCGCCGCGTTTTGATCGGTTCGATCTGCATAGTGTGTGAAAGTGCTTCGTGGTGCGTGCTCGTTCGTGGCGCATGCTTCATGTTGTGATGCGGGTTGAGTAAAAGGCTAGCACCTATCGACGCAACACGAAACACACATCATGCGCCAAGCTGCGCAAACTTTTCTGCAATGATACAATACAGCCCTAAAAAGAATAGAATCAAATAGGAGTTACGCGGTTGAGTGAAGTTTTCTTGCAGAATCTGACCTTTCAGGAAGTCCCAAGCTTCCTGGAAGATGAGTCAGCCGGGTGACTTCTATCCAAAGTCTTGCAAGGAACAATGGCGACCCAAACCATCACGCGAAGACAGGCCTGGATTCTGGCGGCTCGCCCCAAGACGCTGCCGGCGGCGCTCTCTCCGGTCATTGTGGGGACGGCATTTGCGTTCACCGATGGCAGTTTTGCCTGGTTGCCGGCGTTGGCGGCGGCCCTCGGCGCACTGCTCTTACAAATCTTGAGCAATTTCGCCAACGATTATTCTGATTTCTTTCGCGGCGCCGACACGCCCGATCGCCTCGGCCCGGTGCGCGTCACCAGCGCAGGCTTGATTCATCCAGAAGAGATGCGTCGAGGGATCATCGTGGTCATTGGATTATCGGCGCTGGTCGGCCTGTATCTGATCGGGGTAGGTGGCTGGCCGATCTTGGCGATCGGCGTTGCAGCCATTTTGGCAGCGTTGGCCTACACGGGTGGGCCGTTTCCCTTCGGCTATTATGGTCTGGGCGAACTGTTCGTCTTTCTTTTCTTCGGCGTGGCGGCGGTCTGTGGGACTTACTACGTGCAGACGCTCACGTTGACGCCGCCCGTTGTGATTGCGTCCTTTGCCGTCGGCGCTCTGGTCACGGCGATTCTGGTCGTCAACAACTACCGAGACGTCGAGACCGATCGTCGCGCGGGCAAACGAACACTGGCGGTGCGCCTGGGCAGGCGCGGGACGCAGATCGAATATGTTGCGCTGCTGGCGTTCGCCTATGCAATGGCCTTCGTGCTGTGGCTGTTTCTGAATGCGGGAACGTGGGTGCTGTTGACTTTGCTCACGTTGCCGTCGGCGGCGCGGCTCATCCACACTGTCAAGGTCTCCACCGATGGGCCAACGCTCAACCACGCCTTGGCGGGCACGGCGCAGCTGGCCTTGTTGTTCAGCCTGTTGTTGGCGGCGGGCGTCATAATCGGGTGAAAAATAAACAAAAAAGGAGCAAAGCGTGAAGAGCCTAAAAATTTTGATGATTGCTTCTGAAGTGGTCCCGTACGCCAAGACAGGCGGTCTGGCGGATGTGGTGGGCGCATTGCCCCAGGTGCTGCAACGCATGGGGCACGAAGTGATCGTCGTGATGCCGAAATACGGCAGCATCGACGTTCAGAAACACGGCCTGCACCGGTTCTGGAACTCGCTCGGCGTATGGATGGGCAACACTCTGGAATGGTGCGCGGTCGATGTGGCCGACAACCATGGCGTGCCTGTGTATTTTATCGAGCACAACAACTATTTTGCGCGCCCCGGCCTCTATCACGACGACAATTTCAATGATTATGAAGACAACCCGCGGCGTTTTGGCTTTTTGACGCGTGCCGGCCTGCAGCTGGCTCGCGATATGGGCTTTGCGCCGGACATTGTCCACGTGCACGACTGGCAGACTGCGCTGGCGTCGGCCTACCTGAAAATCTGGCATTGGAATGACCCGGTGCTGGGCGGCGCAGCCAGCCTGTTGACGATCCACAACATCGCCTACCAGGGCAAATACAGCGCTGCGCACTACGACTATCTAGGGCTGGGCTGGCAAAACTTCACCCCGGACAAATTCGAGGATCATGGCGCGATCAACTTCCTGAAGGGCGGTATCGTCTACGCCGACATGGTCAACACGGTCAGCCCCACCTACGCTCGCGAGACGCGCACGCCGGAACTGGGATACGGGTTGGCGCCATTTCTCAACAACAAAGGCGAGAACTATGTGGGCATCCTCAACGGCGTCGACTATTCGCAGTGGAGCCCCGAAGTGGACATGCTTATCCCCGCCCGTTATTCGGTCGATAACCTTGCGGGCAAACGCATCTGTAAGGAGCAGCTGCAGCGACGTTTCCTTCTCGACGTGGCGCCGAACGTCCCGATCATCGGCGTTGTCAGCCGCCTGGTGGCGCAGAAGGGGCTGGACCTGCTCGCCGCCGCCATCGAGCGCATCGTCAACGACATGGTCGTGCAGTTCGTTGTCCTCGGTTCTGGGGACAAAGGCTTGGAGAGCTTCTACGGAGACCTGCCGCGGCGCTATCCGGGACGCATCGGCAGCTACGTCGGCTACAACAACCAACTCGCCCACTGGATCGAAGCGGGCAGCGACTTTTTCATCATGCCGTCGATGTACGAGCCCTGTGGGTTGAACCAAATCTATTCGCTCCGGTATGGGACGCTGCCGATCGTGCGTGCTACCGGCGGCCTGGACGACACGGTGCAGCAATATGACGAACGCACCGGCGACGGCACCGGCTTCAAGTTCTGGGAGCCTAGCCCACACGCCATCTATTACACGGTCGGTTGGGCAATCAGCACCTACTTTGACCGTCCTCATCACATTGCGAAGATGATCCGCACGGCGATGCAGCAGGACTTTTCCTGGGAGAAGAGCGCCGCCCAATACGTGCAGGTGTATGAGCGGGCGATGCGCAACAAAGCCGCCTTGTGAGAAACCAGGCGGGGGTTGAAACCTCCTGATGGGCGGCGAAAAACCCGGTTGGATGGAATCGATACAACTTGTGTCGTTTTCTTCTCACCTTTTTGGGGATTTTTTGAATTGCTACGAAAATTCGGTTGGGCTTTCCATCCGGGATGCACTTCCTGCGCAACCCGTCGCCCAGAACCTGTCACCCTAATTCCGTTGCCCTAAAATCCGTTGATAGAATGCATCCAACTGCGCGCCGAGCATACGCCATTCGTAGCGGGTCAGTAGACGTTGGGGTGCGGCCTCGCTCAAGGTGCGTTGGTGGGCAGGGGCGGCGAGCACTTCGGCTACGGCTGCGGCAAACTCTTCCGGCGTGGCGTGGGCGGGCGCTAGGCGGGCTGCGCCCTCGGCGCCGTAGGTAATTTGTTCGCCGACGGCGCTGGCGACGACCGGGACGCCGGCCAGAAGCGTATTGGCCAGGCGCACGCTGCATTTGGCCTGTTGCAGGATGGTCGGTTCAGCAGGAAAGATGGCGCAGCCGATGCGCGCGTAAAGCGCAGCGAGTTGGTTGCGATCGACGAACCCCAGCCATTCGACGCGGGCGGCCGAGTTTGGTGCGTACTTCTGGATTGCGAGACGATAGGGCCGATCGAGGCCTCTGCGCACAGGTGCGCCGGCGATCAGAAGGGTTGAGCCCGGAAATTTTTCGTGTAGTGAAGATAAGAATCGGACCAACCACTGCGGAGAGACTTCCACGAAACGGGTGAAAAAAAGAACGTCTGCGCCGGCGTCGGCGTGCCAACGAGGAGCGTCCGGCTTCGGCGCTTCGACGCCGTTGGGCAGCCACAGCAGAGGGGCGTTGGGACGGATGCCGGCGATCGTCTCTGCGAGCCAGCGGCTGGCGACGGTGAAGGCGTCGGCGTGACGAATTCCCCATTCTTCCTGCCAGGCGAGGAAGCGAGCCACCGGCCAAGGATAGCGGTTGATCGGCGCCCAGGCCTGCTCCCAATCGTCGGCGTCGAGCAGAACGGCCGGTCGTTTCCCTCGAGGCTTGCGCCACAGTCGCCATTGTACCAGGCCTGCATGGGCGCGTGGCTTTACGATATGGACGATGTCCGGCTGAACGCAAGCTATTTCGTGGAGTAAACGTCTGATTTGAGGGATAAGGCCGCCCGTCAATGCAATGTTGACGATCTCCACTTCGTCGTCTCTCCAGCGCCTGCCGGCATCCTGGGGGGTGTCCCAGGGCGGAATCAAGATCGTCGGACGCCACCCGTGCGTCGCCAGCGCGCGCGCCAGCGGCAGCGTGCGCGCCCAGACGGTGGTTTTCTGACCGAGGCCAAAAGGAGCGACGAAGCAGACGCGACGGTTCATGGCGGCGTGTAACTCATTCGGTGGCGATGACAAGCGGCCAGTCGGGCAGGCCACGCAGACGCAGCCAGGCGGCCTCTTCCGCCGCCCGTGGATAACGGAGGCCGTATTTTTCAACAAGCTGCGGTGCATACCATCGATAGATGACGACGAGCGCTACGGCTTGACCGATCCAGCTTTCGGCGCCGACGGTAGGCATCAGCAGCGTTTTCTCAACGGCGGCGCGCTGTGTGTCGCTGAGATAGGTGTTAAGATGCCGGGTGTCGGTCGGATAGGCGACGCCGTTGAGCGCCAGCATCATTTCCAAGACGAACCGACGCAGCCGTGCGGTTGCGTCGGCGGCAAGTAGGTTTTCCCGGCGCTGAATCAGATCGGGCAGGGTCGCCAGGATGTTCCAGAATTGCTCGAGCGTTCTCTGCACATGTATGGCATCGGCGGGACTGAGTAGATCGGGCCAGATCGATGGATTCATAGGAGCCATTATACTGCAGTGGCGCATATTGTAGCGTTTTTGGGTAGCCGCCTCACACGGTAAAATCCGACTTCTTTGGTAAAATGAAAAAGAATTAGTGTAAAGCGGATGCAGAGTTTCCTCTTTTTACAATCGATCATCATCGTTATTACCGTTATTGTAGTTTCTGTCCAACGTAAGCGAAGCATCTGCATCCCGGAGTGAGTGAAAAGATAAAATGAGAAATCCAGACCCTTTCGCAGACCTGATCCGATCGATCGAGGAGAATCTTCAACGCGGCGGCGACTGGATCCCCCCCGATGATGATCGGCCCGAGCGTCGCCCTCAAGGGAGATCGAACCGCTGGTGGTGGTTGTTGTTCATCCCTTTTCTCTTTCTAATACTCTACAACACAATCCTCAATTTTCTGGTCGACTGGACGTGGCACGCCAGCCTCAATTTAGATTCGATCTTGTGGACGCGCATTGGCGCCTCGGTGGGGCTGTTTGTAGTCGGCTTTGTGTTCACCTGGCTCTTCCTGTATGGAAATTACTGGATTGTGCGTCGCCTCGAACCTGCCGGCCTGCTCTCCACCCCGGTCGAGCAATTTGCAGAGGCCAGCGGGCTGCGCATCTCGACCATCGCCCTTGTGGCTTTCACCCTCTTTTCTCTGCTGATGGGGCTGAATGTGGCAGGCGAATGGCCACAGCTTCTGCTGTTTTTGAACCAGAGCGATTTCGGCGTCGCCGATCCGGTCTTCGGCCGCGACGTCAGCTTCTATGTGTTTACGTTGCCGGTGCTGACAATCGCGCGCGGCTGGCTGCAATCGGTGGTGATTGCGACGATCATCATGGTGGTGATAGTGAGCGGCGTGGGCTGGCGAGGCTGGCGCGTTCGCACCGGCATGCTCCTCCATCTCGGCGTGCTCGGCGCCCTCTATCTGGTGCTGTTTGCGCTCGGCTATCAAATTGAGGCCGCCAATCTCGTCTACAGCCAGCGTGGAGCGGTCTTCGGCGCCGGTTATACGGATGTCCATGCCCAGTTGCCCGCGTACAATCTGCTGACGATCGTTACGCTGATTGCCGCTGCGCTCTTGATCGTGACGGCCTACGTGCGTCGCGCTTGGCGGGCGATCGTGGTCGTCCTCGTCGCCTGGGTTGCCATCGCCGTCATCGCCGGCTCGATCTATCCCTCCCTCGTGCAGCGCTTTCAGGTCAGCCCCAACGAGCTGACATTGGAGCGCCCCTATATCGAGCAGAATATTCGCTTCACGCGCATGGCGTACGCGCTGGACAACATCGTGGTGAAGCCGTTCGAAGCCTCGCAGCGAGTCTCGCCCGAAGCCGTTTTGAGTGAGCCGGAAACCATCCGCAACGTTCGGCTGTGGGACTATCGGCCGCTGCTCGAGACGTACAATCAGGTGCAGGCGCTGCGGCAATATTACGCTTTCAACGACATCGACGTCGATCGCTATCTGATCGACGGGGAGCGCCGGCAGGTGATGCTTTCGGCGCGCGAGCTGGTGCCGGACCGTCTCAACGTCGAAGCGCAGACCTGGGTCAATCGCAAGCTGGTCTATACGCACGGCTACGGCGTCGCCATGTCGCCGGTCGAGCGCGTGACCCGCGATGGTCTGCCGGAGTTTTATCTGCGCGACCTGCCGCCGGTGGGAGTGATGCCGGTCACCGTTCCCCATATTTACTTCGGCGAGCTGACCGGCGACTATGTGATCGGCCGCACCAACATGGAGGAGTTTCACTATCCCCAGGGCGACGGCAACGTAACGACGCGCTTTGAGGCCGACACCGGCATTGACATGACCTTCTGGAACCGCCTGCTCTTCGCCCTCTATTTCGGCGACATCAATCTTCTGCTCAACCAGGACATCACCGATGAAAGTCAGCTTCTTTGGCGCCGCAATATCGTCGAGCGCGTGCGTCACCTGGCGCCCTTCCTGCAATACGACGCCGATCCCTATATCGTCGTCGGCGAAGATGGCCGTCTCTATTGGTTCATCGACGCCTACGTGACGAGTGATCGCTATCCGTACAGCGAGCCGTATTTTGGACGCTTCAACTACATACGCAATTCGGTGAAGATCGTCATCAGCGCCTACGATGGCGTGCCTAATTTTTACGTCTTCGAGCCGGACGAGCCGATCATCAACGCCTACATGCGCATTTTCCCGGCGCTCTTCCAGCCCAAAGAGGCGATGCCCGACTTCCTGCTGCGCCACATTCGCTATCCCACCGATCTTTTCTCGGTGCAGGCGGAAATGTATCGCATGTATCACATGACGAACGTCGTCGACTTTTACAACCGGGAGGACGTCTGGGCGTGGCCGGAGGAAATCTTCTACCAGAAGGCGCAGCGCATGGAGCCGTACTACGTGCTCATGCAGATGGATGAAGCCGATTCGCTCGATTTCATTCAGATTCTGCCCTATACGCCGGCCAATCGCGAGAATATGATCGCATGGTTGGCGGCGCGCAGCGACCCGGAGCGCTACGGCGAAAAGCTGGTTTTCACCTTTGGCAAAGACACGCTCTTCTTTGGGCCGAAGCAGATCGAGGCGCGCATCGACCAAGACCCGATCATCAGCGCCCAGTTGACGCTGTGGAACCAACAGGGGAGCAACGTGTTGCGCGGGAACCTGATCGTGATTCCGGTGGGCGGCAGTCTACTTTATGTTGAACCGCTGTATTTGCAGGCGCAGACCGGCCGCATCCCTGAGCTGCGGCGCGTCATCCTGGCGACCGGCGAACGCACGGTCATGGCGGAAAACCTGGGATTGGCCCTAATTGAGCTTTTCGGCCGCGATGTGGTGGCGCGCGCCGGGTTGCTCGACCTGGCGGTCAGTGCAGAATCGGACATCGTCCTGGATGGCGTAGCGGAGCCAACGGCTGGGCCTGCGCTGCCGCCGCCGCAGCCGGCGGCGGCCGTCGGCGTTGATCTAAGCGGCGCCTCGATCGAGCAGCTGATCTGGGCGGCCAACAACCACTACGAGCGGGCGCAGCAGGCGCTACGCGAAGGCGACTGGGCGGGCTACGGCGCCGAAATGGAGGCGCTGAAAGCCACTTTAGACCGGTTGGTGGCGCTGACCGGCGGTCTACCCACTGCAACGCCACCGGGAAATTAAGGGGCGCAAGCAATGCTGCAAAATACTTACAGATTTTTTACGAAAGTTTCATCTTCATCTCATGCGAAGGCTCTACAGTCGAAGAGGTTGTTCAAATTGAACGGCTGAGATTGCAGGGTTTATTGTACTCGAGAATCAACGAAGATGAGGAGTTATTGGCTTATGCTTGAACCAAACGTTACGCAAGAACCATCCACACAGCGCGCACATCGCACGCGCACGCTTAAAATCACACTGTTCGCCGTCATCGGCGCAGCGTTGATCCTTCTCGGCGCGTTGGCTGCGCCTCTCGTGTGGCAACCTTCGGATGTGCTCGCCGGTAATTCGCCGCAGACGTTCGCTGCGCCGGCGCTGCAGGGAGATTCTAGCCTCTTTGACGATCAGGAGACGTTGGCCGCGCTCTATGAGGCCGTCGCCCCGTCGGTCGTCAATATTCAGGTAGAAACGCGCGCGGCGAGCAGTGCATTGCCTCAGATTCCGGGCTTTCCGCTTCCGGACATGCAGCCGCCGCTGCAGCGCGGGGAAGGCTCGGGGTTCATTTATGACAACGAAGGCCATATTGTCACAAACAATCATGTGGTCGACGGCGCCGACAGGATCGTCGTGACTTTCAACAACGGTATGTGGGCGCGCGCCGAGGTCGTCGCCACCGATCCCCAAGCCGACCTGGCCGTCATCAAGGTGACGCCGCCTGAAGGCATGGAATGGCGGCCGCTCAAGCTGGCCGAAGATAACGCGCTCAAGGTCGGTCACACCGTGATTGCGATCGGCAATCCTTTTGGCCTGCAGGGGACGATGACGAGCGGCATTGTCAGTGCATTGGGCCGCGGCTTTCCGGTCGGCTCCTTCGGGACCGGTCGCTACACGCTGCCGGACGTGATCCAGACGGACGCCGCTATCAATCCCGGCAACTCAGGCGGCCCCTTGTTGAACCTGAACGGTGAGGTTGTCGGCGTCAACTTCGCCATCGAGTCGACGACGCGACAGAACGCCGGTATCGGCTTCGCAATCCCGGTTTCGATCGTCAAGCGCATTGTGCCGGCGCTGATCGAAAATGGCGCATTCAAATACGCCTATCTGGGGCTGGAGGGAAGCACCATTACAGCGCAACTGGCAGAAGCGTTAAATTTGCCGGACAACACGCTTGGCGTCTACGTCTCTAACGTCGTACCTGGCGGCCCTTCGGCGCAGGCAGGTGTACGCGGCGGCAATCGCACGGTGGTGCTGCCCGATGGAAGTGAGGTGCGCGCAGGCGGCGACATCATCAAGGCGATTGACGGCACGCCGGTCGTGCGTTTCGAGGACCTGGTCTCGTACCTGGTCACCAAAGCCTCGCCCGGTCAAAAGGTGAGGCTCACCGTCGAGCGCAACGGCGAGCAGATGGAGATCGAGGTGACGCTTGGGGAGCGCCCCACGCAACCAACGGTGAGCGCACCCTCGGAGAATGGTCGGCTCAACGCCCGCGCCGCCATCGCGATCGCCGAACAGGAAGTGCGCGGCCAGCTCGACGGCGAGATCGTCGAAAAGGTGGCCACGCCGGATGAGCGCGATGGGCGTCCCGTATGGGTCGTCGAACTGAGAACCGAGACGCAGACGGCGACGGTTGTGGTCGACGCCCGCACCGGCGACGTGCTCGATGTGACGATCGACTGACGAGCTCTCGAGCGCTCGCTTTTCCCCGAGCGCCTTGACGCAGAGAGCTGTTGACGTAGAGAATTTTGGAAGGCGGCGATGACGTACTCATCGCCGCCCTTTTTTATAGCCCGGCTTTATTCTCTCGGCTTTTCCTCGCTCTCATCGGTTTCATTGCGAGGCGCTGCCGGAGCAACGCTACGACTAAGCTCGTGCCGCGTTCCACGCCATACCACGCTATACATTGAGCTATACATTGAATCGAAAATGGATCACATCTCCATCCTGGACGACGTATTCCCGGCCCTCGATGCGCATCTCGCCGGCTGCTTTGGCTGCCGCCTCGCCCCCAAGGCGGATGTAAGTCTCGTAGGAGATCACTTCGGCGCGAATGAAGCCGCGCTCGAAGTCGGTGTGAATCACGCCCGCGGCCTCCGGCGCTTTAGCCCCGCGACGCACGGTCCATGCACGCACTTCCTTCGGGCCGGCCGTGAAAAAGGAGATGAGGCCGAGCGCATGGTACCCTTTGCGAATCACCTGCTCCAGCCCCGTTTCCCGGACGCCCATTGCCTCTAAAAACTCACGGCGCTCGTCGTCCGACAGCCCTGCCATGTCCTGCTCAAGTTTGGCGCAGAGTTTGACGAATTCGGCGTTGTGCGCCTCTGCAATTTTGCGCACGGTTTTGACATAATCGTTATCTTCCAGCAGGTGATCCTCATCGACGTTCGCCACGTAGATCACCTTCTTGCCGGTCAGAAAGCGCATCTCTTTGAGCAGTGCCTGAAAGGCCTCATTCTCAGGGTCAGGATATGCCGACACGGGGACGCCGCGCTCCAGTTGCTCTTTGAGGGCCAGCGCCACCTCCAACACCGGGAGCAGGCGCCGCTCCCCTTTGACTTCACGCGTCAACTTTTCCAGCTTACGCTCGAGCTGCTGTAAATCCGCCAGCATCAACTCGGTGTTGATCACCTCAATGTCGCTGCGCGGGTCCGGTTTTGCCGAGACGTGCACGACGTTGTCGTCATCGAAGCAGCGGACGACATGCACGATGGCAGCCGTCTCGCGAATGTTGGCGAGAAATTGATTGCCCAGCCCTTCCCCGCGGCTGGCGCCCTTGACCAGACCGGCGATATCGATAAATTCGACCGTAGCATGGATTACCCGCTCCGGCTTCACCAATTCGGCCAGTTTTTCCAGCCGTGGATCGGGCACAGGGACGATGGCCTTGTTTGGTTCAATCGTGCAGAACGGATAATTGGCCGCCTCTGCATTTTGCGCCTTGGTCAATGCATTGAAGGTGGTGCTTTTTCCAACGTTGGGAAGCCCCACGATGCCGATGCCTAAAGCCATAGAAGATTCCTGTTTTGTGTCTTCGCCATCGAATTTCTTCGAGATGTCCACTTCATAGAGTACTATACGTGACAACGTGGTTTTCGTGAAGAACGAGGCCCACGAAGATGGGATTTGCTGTGACGAACGAAGGCTATCGAAACGTCGGAAATGAGCTTGAAGACGGAATCCCCAAGGGACGGCGAGCTTTGGCGTCGAGTGCGTGCAGTCGGAACGAGCGCTGCTTCCACCGGCGCGCTGCAAGCGATCAAAACTGTCGTTCGCTATGTTGAAGAAGCGGGCGTGCGCTTTGTGGTGCGCATATTGGCGGGCGCGGCCGGTCGAGCAGCCGCACAACAACGACTGGCCCATGCAACCATCGAGCGGCCGGCTTCGGATAACCCATTTCTGCCCTACGATCCTGCGCTTTTTGTAGCCGATCTTTCGCCCACACACGTCTGTTTGCTCAACAAGTATCCGGTGGTGGACCATCATCTGCTGATCGTGACGCGCTCTTTCGAGGAGCAGGAATCCCCGCTCACCGAGGCGGATTTCGAGGCGCTGTTGATCTGTATGCAAGCCGTCGATGGCCTGGCCTTTTACAACTCCGGTAAAATGGCAGGGGCAAGCCAACGTCACAAGCATCTCCAGCTTGCCCCCTTTCCACTCGATCCCGCCGGCGTCGATGTTCCCATCGAGCCTGCGCTCGGCGGCCCGCAACGGATGGGTGAAATCGTGCACTCGTCTTTTTTGCCTTTTCGCCATGCGCTGCTGTGGATCGATGGGCAGCTTGCCGGCCCAAGTGCAGTGGCGGCGGCCTATCGCGCCCTGCTCTGCGCCATCGGCGTTTGGCGGGGTGAGGACGAAACGCCGAGGCCGTACAACTGGCTGGCAACGCGTCGGTGGATGTTGGCGGCGCCCCGCACCCGTGAAAGCATCGAAGGGATGTCGATCAACGCACTCGGTTTTGCAGGAAGTTTTTTGGTGAAGGATGAGGCACAACTGGAGTGGCTGCGCATGTTTGGCCCGCTCCGCGCCCTGCAAGCCGTGAGTGCTTTCGATACAGATCCCAGGGAGGGTGTTCCTCCGGAGACAGGCGCCCATGGGCTTTGACCTGAATTCACCGGCCGCTGCGCGCCGCGCCTCTCGTCTGGCGCAGCACGGCTGGCGGCGCTCTCGCCGGCCGGTCGGGCTGCCTACGCGCGGCAAGACAGCCTGCAATCGTCTGCGTCGCGTCGACGTCTTTCTGTTGCTCTATGACGCCCATCTCTTGCGTCGCGAAGACGGCTTGTTCACAGGCGCCTGGTTTGTCGACCTCGGCTATGGGGCGGAACCGGTGACCACACTGGAGAGCGCCGCTCGCTTCCGTCGCATAAACCCTCATCTGCCGGTGATGGGGGTGGAGATCGATCCGCTGCGCGTGGCTGCAGCGCAGCCCTTTGCCGACGAACGGACGGAGTTTCGCCTGGGCGGCTTCAACCTGCCGTTGCGTCGCCTGCAAGCCGGCCAGAGTGAGCGCGTGCGAGCAATTCGAGCCTTCAATGTTTTACGCCAATACAAAGAGGAGGACGTCGAGCCGGCCTGGTCAGAGCTGGCGTCTGCGGCCTTGCCGGGCGCACTCCTGATTGAAGGCACGTCCGATCCTTCCGGCAGCCTCTGGGTGGCGAATGTCTTGCGTAGAGAATGCTCCGCTCCTTGCTGGCGGCCGGAAGCGCTTGTCTTTAGCACAAAGCTGCGCACCCCGTTTGCGCCGGAGGCATTTCAGGCCGTCCTCCCTAAAAATTTGATCCACCGGATGCAGCCCGGAGAGATGATTTACGACTTCTTAGAGGCTTGGAAGCATGCGGCCCAGGTCACAGCGCATGAGCGCGTTTGGGGCGAACGTCGCCGCTTCGTTGCGGCCGGCCAAAAAGTGCGCGCTTACGGCTTTTGCGTCGACGTGCGTCGACGATGGTTGGCGCGAGGTTATCTATTGCTTCAGGCGCCGTTTTACAAGAGGCGGAGCGATGGCGGGGATGCCTAGAAACACTCATTCCGGCATTCCAGGCGAAAGTTGACAAGTTGCAAGAATGCAGGGTGTTTTGCACTTCGCTTGTTGAGGAGCAAATCGTATGATAAACTATCGGTAAATTGACAAAATGCTTACGTAATTGTAACCCTATAACTTCCAAAAAAGTCAGCTTAAGCTGGCTTACATTGTCAGAGTCGAATTCGTTCAGGCGAGCAGAACATTGTAACCATTCCTTTGCAGTAGGAGAAGACTGTGTGCTTTCCGATGCAACAGTCTGGAAGTAACACTTTAGAACAAAAACCAATTAGGTGTGTGTACATCTCATGTTACAGAACCATTCGTTGCATCATCCCAATATTTCCCAGCGACGCATCGTCGTTGTCGACGATGAGCCGGCAAGCCGTGAGGCGCTCTGCGCACTGCTTGCAGCGGAAGACTTCGACATTTACTCGGTTGGGAGTGGGAAGGAGCTATTGCGGCGCATGCCTGAGCTTGCCCCGGACGTCATCTTGCTTGACATTATGATGCCGGAGATGGATGGTTACGCCGTCTGCAAAGAGTTGAAAGAATCCGCCGCCTATCAGCACATTCCCATCATTTTGGTGACCGCACTGGACACCGTTCAAGATCGGATGCATGGATTGGAAGTCGGCGCCGATGAGTTTTTGACAAAGCCGGTCTCTCGCATCGACCTGCAGGCGCGTGTGCGCACCATGCTGCGCATCAAGAGCCAGTACGACCAGCTCGAACGCATGCTCGAAATGCGCCAGGCGCTTTCCTACATGATCGTTCATGATTTGCGCAACCCGTTGGCGGCCGTAATGCTCTATCTGCAGCTTCTGAAGCGCAAGGGCGGCGTTCCACCGGAAAGTATGCGCTACTTGGATATGGCGACCGCAGAAGCGCAAAAGATGAGCAATTTTCTGGACGACATGTTGATGCTTGCAAAGATGGAGCGCGGCAAACTTTCGCTCTCGCGCAGCCCCATCTACGTTGATCATCTGCTGGAGCAGGTGCGCCAAAAGATCGCTCCCTACGCCGAAGCGCAGGGCGTGGCGCTCGTGGTGAAAACGCCGGGGCAAAGCTACCCGGTGATCGCCGACGTCGCGCTCTTTCAACGCGTCGTGGAAAATCTCGTCAGCAACGCCTTGAAGTTTGCTCCGCCGCAAAGCACCGTCACCATCGCCGTCGAATATCCGCGCGCCGGCCTTCCTGAAGAGGAAGCACAAAATGTTCCTTCCGTGGTGCTGAGCGTGCTCGATCAGGGGCGCGGCATTCCGCCGGAAGACTTCGTACGCATGTTTGACCCCTATGAGGCCGTCCACATGAAAGAACAGGGCAAGGCGGAGTTGGGCTTGGAGCTGGCCTTCTGTCGCATGGTGGCCGAGGCGCACGGCGGGCGCATCTACGCCGGCAACAACCCCGATCGCGGCGCTGTGATCACCGTTGAGATGTGAACGCAACGTGCATGCGCCGCTCGCTGCAGGCCACAATGAAGCTCTCCCAAAGCCGTCGATGTGCTTCGCCCAGTTCAAAGATGCGCTCTGGATGCCACTGCACGCCGACGACCCACCGGTGCTTTTCACTTTCATAGGCTTCCACCAACCACTCGTCGGGATCTGCCACGGCTGCGGGCCGAAAAATCGGCGCCAGGGAAGAACGGTCCATGCCCTGATGATGGAAGGTGTTTACCTCAAAGCGATCGGCGTCGACGATTGCACGCAGGCGACTCTCGCGGAAGACTTGCACCGGGTGAAAGCGCGTCGGCCCCTTCTGCGGAGAACGGTGACCGTCGAGATGCTGAATCATCGAACCCCCGGCTGCCACGTTGAGCACCTGGCAGCCGCGACAGATGCCGAAGATCGGCATGTCGCGCGCCAAGGCTGCCCGGGCCAACCCGATTTCCATTTCATCGCGCCGGACGTCGATGGTGGATTCCTCGGCGCCGGCGAGCGGTTGATTGAAATAGTGCGGCGCAACATCGCCTCCACCCGAAAGGATCAACCCGTCGAGATGTTCGAGCGCCTCTTCCGGCAGGCGACCTTGCACAGAAGGTTCGTAGCGCCTTCCATCCGGCAACAGCGCAGCGCTGTCGGGCGTCAAGATGACCGGAATGGCGCGGTAACTGCCGACCATGGCGATGTAGTTGCGCGCATTTTGTTGCAACCATTCAGGATCGCCGCGGCGCGAGGTGATGCCGATCCACAACGGACGGCCACCGTCGACGGTGATCGAGGGATGGATGGCCGGATTCATCGACATAGAGAGCGACCTCACTCCTTCCAGACCTTGAGAACAATACGATATAGTATACTATGACCGTTCCATCGATCGCGATCGCATTGATGATTGTTTTGTTGATTCTGGTGCTTTTGGGCGCTGCGCTCTTTCTGCATCTGTACTGGTGGAGGATGCAACGGGCTGCACCCAAACTGGACGGCGCGGTGAAGGCGTCGGGTTTTGACCGGCCCGTAGAAATTCTGCGCGACAAACATGGCGTCCCGCACATCTATGCCCAGACGGAAGCCGACCTCCATCGCGCGCTGGGATGGGTGCACGCGCAGGATCGTTTCTGGCAGATGGAGCAGGCGCGACGCACTGCACAGGGACGACTGGCCGAAATTTTCGGCGAGCCCGCCCTCGACGCCGACCGTTTTTGCCGCATCATCGGCTTGCAACGCGCCGCCGAGGCCGATGAAGCGGTGCTTGACCCGGAGACGCGCCAGATCATCGCCTGGTATGTTGAAGGCGTCAACGCGTACCTCGCCGCCCGGCCGGGCCGCGTCAGCGCTGAACACAATTTGCTGCGCGTGCCTATGGAGCCGTGGCGGGTGGTCGATACGCTGGCCGTCGCCAAAGTGTTGGCATGGAGCATGAGCGGCAACTGGCAGAGCGAGCTGACGCGGCTGCTGCTTCAGCAACGCCTCGACGCTTACAGCGCCGCCGATCTCGAACCCGATTATCCGGTGGAGGCGCCCATCGTCATGGCCGGCGTGGGCGGTGCCGACCCAATGCGGCTGCAAAGCGTCGCCGGGCTTCTCCTCTCTCAGTACGAGCAGGTGCGCCGGTGGCTCGGCGGTGAGCAGATGGGGCAGGGCAGCAACAGTTGGGTGCTGGCGCCCAAACGCAGCCTGAATCGACGCCCGCTGCTCTGCGCAGACCCACACCTGAACGTGCAGTTGCCGGCGATGGTCTACGAGGCGCACCTGAGCGGGCCCGACACCGAAGTCAGCGGCATGACCTTTCCCGGCATGCCCGGCGTCTTCATTGGGCACAACAATTCGATCGCCTGGGGATTGACCAATGCACAGGTCGACACCCAGGACCTGTTTATCGAGCGAATGCATGCGGAGCATCTTTTCCATTTCGCCAGAGGCGCCGCATGGGAGGAAGCGCAGGTCTTCGACGAAACGATTCGGGTGCGCCGTGGTGCGCCGCACACAGAGCGCGTTGTCGTCACGCGACACGGCCCTCTGATCAACGGCTTTATCCGCCAGGCGCTGGGCAGCCCAAACCCGGAGGTGGAGGAGACGTGGCTCGCATTGCAATGGACAGGCCATTTCCCCGGCACGGTGTTGACCAGCGTGCTTAAACTCAACCGGGCGCAGGACTGGCAGGAATTTCGTGCGGCGCTTGCCCTGTGGACGTCGCCGCCGCAAAATGTCACCTATGCGGATGCCCGCGGTAACATCGGCTATCAGATGGCCGGCCGCGTGCCGCGACGCAACGTGAATCTCGGCCTTGTCCCCGCCCCTGGCTGGGTGACCGACTTCGACTGGCAGGGATGGATCCCGCCGGAGGAGCTGCCCTGCCTCTACAATCCGGAGTCAGGCGTCATCGTTGCAGCCAACAACAAGATCGTAGGCGACGACTATCCCTATTTCCTCGGCTTGGAGTTCGATCCGGGCTGGCGCGCCGCGCGCATCGAGCAGATGCTTACGGAAAAGGAGCGCTTCACGATCCGTGATATGGAGGAGATGCAGCAGGACACCGGCAGCCTGCTGGCCAGGGCGTTTTTGCCCTGGTTCACCTTGCTTTACAGCGAGGACCCATGGGAGAAAGTTGCCCTCCAGACGCTGCGCAAGTGGAACTGGCGCATGGACTCCGACAGCGCGGCTGCGCTGATTTTCCACCACCTGCTCGAATACGCCATCGATATGACCTTCGGCGACAAGCTCGGGGCGGCGCTCGACGGCTACCTGGGCAAACTCCATGCTCCCCTGTTCCAGCATCACCCCTTTCGTCTGCGCGCAGAGACGCGGCTGCTGCAGATCCTCTCGGAGCACGACGTCAGCTTTTGGTATAACGACGCAGCCGGCGCCCGCGTGCGCGACCGCCTCGAGCTCCTACAGGAGGCGTTGACGCGTGCGATAAAACTGCTCCGCCGCACCTACGGAGACAGTATGTTGCGTTGGGCATGGGGCAAGGCGCATCAAGTGCGCTTTACGCATCCCCTAGGCGCCGCCCGGCTGATCGGTGGCTTTTTCAGCCGCGCGCCGCTGCCGGTCGGCGGTGATGCAACGACGCCCAATCAAACGCGTGCAGCGCCGGGACTGCCTCCCGGCCTTGTCCAGGTCATTCCCGTCTATCGTCAGATTCTCGAGGTGGGCGCCTGGGATCGCGCCCAGAGCGTGATCGCAGGCGGTCAGTCCGGTCATCCTCTGACGCGTCAATATGACGACCAGATCATGATGTGGCGTGAGGGCGTCTATCACCTCATGCCCTGGTCGCGGCCGGCAGTCGAAAAAGCGGCTGTGCATAAACTCGTGCTGACGCCATAGGCAGCCCCCCGACCCACACCAAACGCACGCAGTCGATTCCGGCAATTGTCGCAGCATTTTTCTGTGTTGCGGCTGTTGCGTTCGCGCTTCTATCGCCTAAGCTGGAAGATGAGTCGATTCTGACCTGCTGCGGATAGTTCAAGGAGTCGAGCCAATGCGCATCCTTTCAGCGGTTCTGCTTCTGGCGGTCTTCGTGGGGCTGGCCGTCTTTTTTACCTTTACCTCCTCCTGGGGCGCCCTTTGGTCCTCTCAGGTTCAGGAGACGCCAACGGTTTTGGCGGAAGAGCCATCCCCCACCCCCACGCCGGATTGGAGTGGCAAATTCGTCGTCGACATCGTGCAGCCGACCGTCCTGCGCGCTGCGCCGGCGCCCGCCGCTGAAATCGTTGCAGTGCTCCGCCGCGGAGAGAGAGTCGCACTCTCCGGTTGCAACGTCGATCTGCTGTGGTGTCAAACGGAAGATGGCGCCTGGCTGCTGTCCTACATGGTGGGAGAGGTGCCCGGTGATCTCCCCATATTGGACGCCGCCGGCCTGACGATGCGAGACTTACGCGATAGGGCTACGCCAACGCCCGAGCCGACGCCCACGCCCACCCTCGAACCAACGCCTCAGGTGAACCTGCTGCAGCTCTTGCCAACCCCCACGCCGACGCCCGCCGGCGTCGAGGCCGTTGTGTTGGACACTGCCAATTTGCGCGCCGGCCCCGGGACTGAGTTTGAACGCGTCGGCAGCGTGCGCGCGGGCGATACGCTCCGGCTAGTGGGGCGCCTGGCCGACGGCTCCTGGTATCAATTGGAAAATGGCGCCTGGATCGCGGCGTTTCTGGTCGAAGCACCGGTTGCGGAACTTCCTGTCGTGGCGGTCGACGGAGAAGAGTGACGACCCTTGGGCTGACCGACGTTGCGGCAATCAAAACGGCCAGAATGTCGGAATCATGAGGCTCGCAATGATCAGCATAATGATCTGCAACGGCGCACCGATGCGGAGATAGTCGATAAATTTGTAGCCTCCCGGCCCCATTACGATCGCATTCGTCTGATAGCCAAAGGGAGTCATGAACGCTGCGCTGGCGCCAAAGAGAAGCGCTACAAGCAGCGGCGTCGGGCTGATGTTCAGGCTGCCGGCGAGATTCAACGCCACCGGCGTCAGCAGGACAGCGACGGCGTTGTTGGAGATCAGCTCGGTCAACAACGCCGTCATGAGATAGAAGAGAGCTAGGAAAAGGCGAGGATTGGCGTCGCCGCTGAGGACGAGCAGCCCGTTCACAAGCGTATTGGCAAGCCCGGTGCTTTCCATTGCCACGCCGATAGGAATGGTGCCGACCAGCAGCATCAGCGTGGAAGGCTCCAGCGCACCGATCGCTTCGTCGATGCGCAGGCAACGCGTGAGCACCATCGCCACGGCGCCCGCCAGCGCCAGCACGACGATGGGAATTTCGCTGAACGAGGCAAGCAGTATGACAAGCGCCATGATGACCAGTGCTGTGGTGTTCTTGGTCTTGCGGACAAGCGTGTTTTCGACGCCTTCCACCAGAAGCAGGCGACAGCTCTCTGCTGCTTTGCGCAGGCCGGCGGTTTTTCCGCGCAGCAACAGCACATCCCCCACGTCGAGACGCTGTGTGCGCAGCCCTGCAACCTGTTGCGTTCCTTGATGCTGCAACCCCATCACCTTGACGCCAAAGCGACGGTTGAGCATGAGCTGACCGATCGTGTTGCCCACCATCTCCGAGCCGGGCATGACCACCGCCTCCATCACCTGCTCTTCTAAATCCGTGGTCGCCCTGCGCTCTTCATCCTCAATCACCGTGGCCAGATCGAGATTGTGTGTCTGCTGAAAAAGATGAATATCTTTCGGCGCGCCCGAAACAACCAGAATATCGCCGGGTTCGAGCTGGAGCGTGCGTAAGGTTTCGGCTTGTAGGCTCTGCCCTTGGCGCAGCACCTCAAGCAGCGTCACCGAAGATCGAGATTGGTGGTTTTCGTTGTTCGGCCTGACGCGCTGGCCTTGCAGCCTGCGATGACGACGAGTGAGATGGGGTGGTTGAGAACGATCGGTCAAGGCGATGCGCTCGAAAATTTCGGCTGCCGTTTTCCCGTTGACTTTGCTTTCGCCGTTCACGACCAGCTCGGTGACGTAAGTGGAGTGCGAGCGACCGCTGGTCAGGCTGGCCAGCGGCGAGTACTCAGGCAACAGCCGGTGGCCGAAAAGAACAATAAAGGCGACGCCGACCGTTGCGTAGATGAGGCCGAGCCCACTGAAATCAAATAGCCCAAACCCCGGCCCCCCCGCTTTGCGATAGAGTTCGGAGACCAGAATGTTGGTGCTGGTTCCTAATAAGGTGATGGTGCCGCCCAATACGGCGAAGTAGGAGACGGGAAGCAAAAATTTGGATGGACGCAGGTTATATTGGCGACAGAGGGAGACGACCACCGGAATCATCATCACCACAACGGGGGTGTTGTTCATGAACGCGCTCGCCGGTGTCTCCACCAGCGCCAGGAGCAGAAGAAGGCGGCGCGCGCTGCCCTTTGCAAAACGGCCCAAGGAAATGGTCGCCGCTTCCAGTGCTCCGGTGCGCATCAGACCGGCGCTCAGGATGAACATCGCCGCCACCGTGATTGTGGCGGTCGAAGAAAAGCCGCTCAACGCCTCGGCAGGGCTGAGCAGCCCGGTCGCCATAAGCGCCACAATGGTGGCTGTCGCCGTCACCTCGGTGGGAAGCCGGTTGGTGACGTACAGCGCGGTCGATGCAGCAATAATTGCAATCAACAGCCATTGTTCAAGTGGGAGCATGGCGATGAACTCAACCCCGTTCCAGGTTTAGCAGATGCGGGGCAACTGTTCGCCCACCTGCATGTCCACCACGCGGCTGCCGCCGATACCGGTGCGCGCCACAACCACACCCGGATGCTCGGCAGTGATGCGCCCGATGACAGCAGCCTTTGCGCCGAGCGGATGGCGATGCATTGCCTCGAGCACGACGTCGGCCGCTTCAGGTGCAACCACGGCGACCAACTTGCCCTCGTTGGCGATGTAGACGGGATCCATGCCGAGCATTTCGCAGGCGGCGGCTACGGCGGGCGGAACAGGCAGTCTGCGCTCTTCATAGACGACGCCGACGCGTGCAGCGCGCGCAATCTCATTGAGCGTCGCCGCCAGGCCCCCGCGCGTGGGATCGCGCAGCACATGGATGGCGCGGCTGGCGGCCAGCATCGTCTCCACCAGCCCGTTGAGCGGGGCGCAGTCGCTTTCGACCGGCGCTCCGAATTCCAGCCCCTCGCGCACGCTGAGGATGGCGACGCCGTGCAGCCCGATCTCGCCGCTGACGATGACGACGTCGCCCGGCTGCGCCCGCTGCGGCCGGATGTCGACGCCATCCGGAATGACGCCGACGCCGCTGGTGTTGATGTAGACGCCGTCGCCGTGCCCTTTGTCAACGACTTTGGTGTCGCCTGCGACAATTTGGACGCCGGCTGCGCGTGCGGCGGCAGCCATCTCTTCGACGATGACGCCGAGCTGAGAGACCAACAGTCCCTCCTCTAAAATGAAGCCTGCCGTCAGATACTGCGGCTTTGCTCCCATCATGGCGAGATCGTTGACCGTTCCGTTGACGGCCAGCTTGCCGATGTTGCCGCCGGGGAAAAAGAGCGGGCGCACGACGAACGAGTCGGTACTGTAGGCCAGCCGCCCGCCTTCGAGCGTAAGCACCGCTGCATCTCCGAGCGCATCGAGCGCAGCGTTGCGAAAGGCCGGAGCAAAGAGATGCTCCACCAGCTCGGCCGAAAGCTTGCCGCCCCCGCCGTGCCCCATGACGATGGTCGGATAGCTGCGCAGCGGCAGCGGACAGCTCCAGGCTGTGAAATCCATTGGCTCAATCATGCTCTGTTCGCTTCACCTTCGCGTTACACCGATGGCGCAACCGTGATTTCTTCGACCTGGACAAATCGGCCGTATTGATAGTAGGCTGCGCATGCGCCTTCGCTCGACACCATCGTGGCGCCAAGCGGCGTGCGCGGAGTGCACTCTTTGCCAAAAGCCG
>JANWYX010000305.1 GCA_025055055.1 Caldilinea sp.
GCTCGGTGAGCTTCGGATCGAAGACGCCGACCAACAGGTTGGTGGCGCTGGCCGGATTGGTGAGGGGCCCCAGGATGTTGAAGATGGTGCGCGCGGCCAGCTCGCGACGCGGGCCGATGGCGTGGCGCATGGCCGGATGGAAGGCGGGTGCAAAGAGGAAGGCCAGCCCGATCTCTTCGATGCATTCGGCGGCCTGCTCCGCTGTCAGTTGCAGGTGGACGCCCAAGGCGGCCAAGACGTCGGCGCTGCCGCTGCGGCTGCTCACGGCGCGGTTGCCATGTTTCGCCACCCTGACGCCGGCGCCTGCTACGACGAACGCCGTGGTTGTGCTGATGTTGAAGGTGCCGAGGCTGTCGCCGCCGGTGCCGACGACGTCGACAAGCATGGCGTCGCCGATGCGCGGGTGCACCTGGACGGCGCTGCGCTTCATGGCGCGTGCGCAGCCGGTGATCTCATCGACGGTTTCTCCCTTCATGCGCAGCGCAGCCAGAAAGGCGCCGATCTGCGCAGGCGTGGCCTCCCCCTCCATGATCTGCGTCATGGCTGCGTCCGCCTCCTCCACCGTCAGATCGTGATGGGCGAAAAGGCGATGAATAGCGTGTTGAATGGGTTGCGAACTCATTTGGGCTCCTCCTTAGCATTCCCCCCTAGAATATATCCTACGCAGCGGCGCCTTCGAGCGGCGCCGACAAAAATGAGGATGCAGCTCGATCTTTTGCCATGAAATTTATGTACAAACGGGTCCACAACGTCGAGGCGAACCCCGCAATCCAGCCGCCCAGCCCAAGATTGACGACAAGCAGATACATTGCCAGGAACACCCCGTTGACGATCACCGCCGGCGTCCATGCCTCTTGGAACATGGCGCGGGCAATCGGCATCCACAGCAGTGCGGCCGGCAACGAGGCGAGGGCGCCGAAAACGATGCCGACGATGAAAAGGAGAATTGCAGCCAATACGGTCTGCCTCAAATTGGCGCGCATGAGCCCGGCCGCCCGCCGATAGGAAGCCCACGCCCCCAATGATTCAAGGATGCAGGCGCGCTGCGCGCCCACATGGAGGATGCCGATGATGACCATGAGCGGGAGACCGACACAGAGAAACAAAGGCACCAGGCAGAGCAGTGGAGCGAATCTGGAAAGCAAGGTTTGTTCGGGAATTTGTCCGATTTCTTGAAGCGGGCGGAAGAGCAAGGTCGATAGGATCGGGGCAACCGCCGCCAGGGTAAGCCCTAACATGATCAGTGCAGGCAAAAAACCGATCAGGCTCACCCCAACCAGCGTGGTGAGGCGTCGCCGCGTTTCGCCGAATGCGCCGCGCAGTTCGAGCTGCTCTCCGTGCAAAATGCCCTGCACCATGCGGATCAGCGCGCCCTGCACCCAGGCGCCCAGGACGAGCGAGGCGATGGCCCAGGCGAGCGCCACCAGCATCAGTCCCGCGAATAAAATCATCCACTCCTGCCATCGTTCACCGAGCAAGACAGCGATCATTGGCTGAGACATCTGGCGCGGTTCGATGTTGAGGGGCTGTCGCACCTCGTAGTTTACATTGACGTTGACGCCGCTGTAACCGAACAGCGCAGAGATGACGCCGAGCACCCAGAGCTTGCGATGACTCCGATAAATCCGCCACGCATCCCCAAACAGCGATGAGAAGCTGCTTGTCGCCGCCATGTTTCACCTCTTTTCTCCGATGCGACTAAAGATAAGCTCTACTTCACTGCGCAAATCATCTCCATCCGGGTGCATGGGAAGGCCCAACGCCTCTATGCACTCCACGAGCGAGCGCGTCAATGTTTCGATGAGCCAAGGGAGCGAGCGGCTGAACTCCGACTGGGCGCGCTCCTCCGGCGTTATTCGACGCGCACTGCTCAGCAAGAAAGATGCATCACGCAACGGCAGAAGCCTGCGGTAGAGCATCACGCGCTCGGGAGCGGAGGCATTGCCTGAAAAAGAGGCGTATTCTGCCAGGAAATGCTCCTGAAGAGTAGGTCGCCGGAGCCCACGCTGTCGATGCAGAAATTCCGCCACCTCCAGCGCCGAGTCCCCTAGTCCAAACATCTCCCAGTCAACCAAGACTGCTCGGCCCGCCTGGAGCACGACATTTTCTACGCACAGGTCTCCGTGAATCGGGGTCGGCGGCATCGAGCGCCAGATTGACGCCCCTTCTGCGACCAACGTTTCCCCGCGCCTTTCCAACAGGGGCAACAACGTCGAGATTTGCTGACAGCCGATCTCTTCCAGCCACTGCTGCATCGGTTTCAGCCCGCCGGAGAGCATGCTCCAGAAGTACTCCAGGTTGAGGGGGCGCGGAGAGATACGGCGCACTGCATCGACCTCCTCGCCATGAACGGCGGCGATGCTGGCAGCAAGCGCCGTCAGGTCGTCGGCGTCGTCCGGCTGAAGCGCGCGCCCATCCACCCAGCGATAGACGAGCACCTGTCGCGCCAATCCCTCCGGATACCGGTCAAACCAGAGCGGCTGCGGTGCGATGCCCTGCGGCGCAAAGAGCTGCTGTCCGTCGAACTGCCGACGTCCACGCGCCTGACCGGCATCCAAGAAAAGCTTGACGACGGCTTCCTCACCGCCTGCGCGCACCTTCCACAGCAGGTTGTCGTCCCCCCGCCAGTGCTCGAGCAGATCGACGTGCAGGCCGGCAAAGCCGCTGGCCTGGGCAGTGGTGAGATAGGCGTAGACGGAAGCGGTTGGATCCGGCATAGGATTTGAGGCGCACCCTTCACATTTTTAGAAAATTCGCCAGCAGATCCTTCCCATGTTCGGTCAGAATACTTTCAGGATGGAATTGCACGCCGTGAATCGGCAATATCCTGTGGCGGATGCCCATCAGCTCGCCCTCGGCGGTGAAGGCGGTGACCTCCAGCACGTCGGGCAGCGGCTCGGCGACGATCAG
>JANWYX010000351.1 GCA_025055055.1 Caldilinea sp.
AGCCAGTTGGCTCGCAGTGCAAGCCACTCGGCCCGCCCGGCAACCTGTTCAACCGGGTCGCCGACGCTCAGGGACGCTTCCGCCTGCTCTAACAGCGGCTCCACCTGCTCTAACGCGCCGCGCAGTAGGCGCATCCAGCCGAAATCCAGCATGAGGCGCAGGCTTCGGCTGCGATGCTCTGGGGGCAGTGCATTCCACCACGCCTCCAGCTTGCGCGCGTAGCCCTGGTTCAGCAGCGTCCAGGCGGAGCGCTCCAGCAATTCGACGGCCCAGCGCTGATCGTCCGCCGCCAGGGCGTGATCGATGGCGGCGACGGGTGAATTGTGTGCGGCGTGCCATTGGCCGGCCCGGCGATGTAGCTCGGCCATTTGTTCTGGGCTGTGCCGACGCAGCCGGCTCTGCAGCAGCTGGGCAAAAAGACGATGGTAGCGATACCAGCGCGCCTCATCGTCCTCTGGGATGAGGAAGAGATTGGCAGCGAACAGCCGCTCCAACAAGGCAGCGCTGTCACGGCGTCCGGTGACTGCGTCGCAGAGGTCGCCGGTGAGCCGATCCAGGATCGAGGTCTGTAGCAGGAACTCCTGCACATCGTCCGGCTGACGCGCCAGCACCTCTTCGGTCAGGTAGCTGAGAACAAAGCGATGCGAGCCGCTGAAGGTTTCGACGAATGTCGATGGATCGGACCGCCCCTGCAACGACAAACCTGCCAGGTGCAGACCCGCAACCCAGCCTTCGGTGCGTTCGGTCAAGCGGGCTAGGTCAGAATCGGTCAGAGCCAGGCCCATGCCGTCGCGCAGGAGTGCAGTCGCCTCCTTCTGCGAGAAGCGCAGGTCGGCCGCCCGCACCTCGGTCAATTGATTGCGGGCGCGCAGCCTAGTCAGGGGCAGCGCCGGGTCTTCGCGCGTTGTCAGCGCCAAATGCAGGCCGATGGGTTGGTGCGTCAGGAGCTTCTCTAAAACAGCCAAGATGAAAGAATCCTGGATCACGTGGAAGTCGTCCAGGATACAGAGAAGCGGCGCTGAGTCGGCTGCAGCCAGGTCATTGAGAAGGGTTGCGGCCAGCGTCGGTGGCGGCGGCAACTGAGCGGCAGCCAGCACGGCAGTCAATTCTGCGCCTACGAATGGCGCCGCCGTTTGCAGCGCAGCCACAAGGTACGTGCAAAAGCGCAGCGGGTCGTCGTCAGCCTCGTCCAAGGAAAGCCAGGCTACGGGATTGTTCGCCTGGGCTGCCCACTGAACAGCCAGCGTGGTCTTGCCATAGCCTGCAGGCGCGGCGATCAGCGTCAGCGGTCGCCCTGCTGCCAGTCCCACGTTCAATCGTGCGATCAGCTCCGGACGGGACAGCGCACGTGGAGAAATGGCAGGGCGTCGTAGCTTGGCGACGACAAGGATAGGTTGAGCCAAGGTGGACATGTCCACATTATACTTGCGCCGTCACTGCTGCAGCAAGCCTATAGCCGATGGTCCGTCGATCTCTACGGGAACTCTTCCGCTTCGAACGGGGCAGCGTTGGCAGCCCGGAGCAGCTCCGCCGTCTGCGCAGATAGGAATCTGTCTCGTCGCCGGCAGGCGATGCGAAGCAATGCAGATCGGTTGTCCGGCGTCGCAGCGCCGGAAAGACCCGGGTTCTGGCAGCTTCCCTGTGTTGTACAGAAAAGAAGCCCGCTATGTTGGTCAGGCCAATCTTCTCAATCCAACGTCAATCTTGTGGGCCGCAACTTCAGTTCTCCACCTGGACGAACTCGCCGTTGACCACCTGATAGACCCAAATTTTCGGATCGACCAGATCGCCGTCCGGCTCAAAGCGCAGCGGACCGAGAAGAGAGTCAAAACGCTCGCTGCGCAGGCTGTTGGTCACTGCGCTGCGCTCGAACGAGTTCGCCTTGCGCGCCGCCTCGGCGAGCACCTGCATGGCGACGTAGCCGTTGACCGAATAGGTGTCCGGGTTGCGATACTCGACCGCCTGATAGGCTTCGATCCAGCGGCTGTCGGCAACGTTGCGAGGGCTGGGCGCGAAGGCGGTGACGTACATCCCTTCGGCCGCGCCGTTGGCTTCGTCGATTGTGGCGGCGAGAAAGGCGCCGTCGCTGGCGAGCATGGGTGCAGTCACGCCGGCTTCCACCAGGGCTGCGCGCAGATAGGGCGCTTCAATCTCATAGCCGGCATAAAAGATAGCGTCCGGCGCGGCGGCGCGAAGCTGCGCCACTTCGTCGGTGTAAATGCTCTGCCCTTCCTTCACCTCGATCTGGACTGCAACGCCGACGCCGCGATGTTGCAAATTCTCGATCAAGCTGGCCGCCAGCCCGCGACCGTATTCTGTATCGTTGTGCAAGACGGCGACCGACCGGGCGCCCAGCCGGTCGGCAAGAAATTCGGCGCAGACCTTCGCCTGCACGGCGTCGTTGGCATTGACGCGAAAGAAATTGCCGTAGTTGCGCTCCGTCAGGCTCTGTTCCGACGCCGTGGCGGAGATCACCACCAGCGGCAGATCCTTGTAAATTTCCATCGCCGCCAGCGTCTGTCCGCTGTTGAGGTGACCGATGACCGCCAGCACGCGCTCTCCGTCGGCGACGGCCTGCCGAATCGCCTTCGCCTGTTCAACCGCCACTTCGCTGTCCGACTCATCGTCCAGCGGGCGCACGACCACGCGATAGCCGAGCAGTCCGCCGGCATTGTTGATCTCGGCTGCCGCCAGCCGCACGCCGCCCAGCACCGTCTGCCCGCCGTTGGCCTGAAAACCGCTCAGCGGCACGGCTACGTAGACGATCACGTCTCCGCGCGTGGGGCCGGCGCTGCGGTTGCATCCCGCCGCAATCGCGGCGACAAGGAGAAGCAGAAGTGTCCTAAGCAATCGTTTCTTCATCGTCGTCTCAATTCGTCTGTTGTAAGCCGTCGTAGCGGTACACTTCGTTCAGGCTGTTCACCAAGTCATCCAACCGCTTGACCTGCTCCAGAATGTCGTTGCGCAACCGCTCGGCGCGACCGCTGTTGATCGCCTCGGCGTTGAGCAGCTGCACCTGGCCGTAGATGGTGCCGAGCGCGGTCAAGCTCTGTTCCATCTGAAGCTGCGCCTGTTTCATACGCGCATCGAGCTGACGCAGCGTCTGCCATTGATTTCGCTTGCCGGCGAGCACCTCATCGAGCTGACGCTGGACGTCGGGATTTTGTTCGCGGGCGCGCTTTTCGCTGAGCTGTTGAATATCCTGCGGCAGACGGGTGCGGTCACGCGTAAGCAGGTCATCGGTCAGGTAGGCGTCGAGCCGCAGGGCGAGCTGATAGATATTGCTCACCCAGTCGGATATTTGGTTGGCCGCATCTTCGAGGCGCTCGCGGATTAGCCCGGCGCGCTGTTTGCGCACTTGCATCTCAATGCGTCGTTGATATTCAAGCGCCTCTTCGACCTCGGCGCGCAGTGTCTTATCCTTGATGCGACCGGGATCGAGTTTCTCTTGAAAAAGCTCCAGCATCACGCGCGCGTTCGTTTCGGCGTCGGTCAGGCTGGAATAGACGATCAGCCCCAGGCCTACCAACCCCAACGCCAGCCAGAGCTCGCGCGGCAAGCCCAACGGCCCCGGCGCCAAAAAATAGACGAGCAGCGTCACCGCAATCACTACGGCGCTTTCCCATCGAAAGATTGCATATTGCAGAATGGCGTTGCGCGCCTGGCGCTGCACTTCAGTGCGCATGTCCGACATGGCCGGTCTGGTGGCGTATTGCTTGATTCAGGGCTTATGGCTCCTAAAAATAGGTCGATATGATGCGATACAGCTCTTCGATGTCCGCTTCCTCGGCACGACGGAACTGACCGCCGCCGATGCGTGCCATCTCCGTCAGCGCTGCTTCATCGGCATCGCGGCCAAAGCCGATGGTGAAGATCACGATCGGCAGCGACGGATTGCTACGCAGCAACACACGTAAGTCGGAGAGGCTTCGAGAACTTTCGTTTTCCAAACCGTCGGTCATCACCACCACTGCGTTAATGGCGTCGGGCCGGTTCTCCTCTTGCAGGGTGGCGACGGCGGCATAGACGGCGTCGATCAGCGCAGTGCCGCCGTCGGCCTCCATGCGGTCGATCATCTCCTCCAGGCGCCGGCGGGTCGAATCGTCGAGCGGCGCCAACAGGCTGTAATCCTTTAGGCCGGAGCCGAATTCGATGATGCCGACACGGTCGCGATCCCCGCGCACCTGCGCCAGAAAAGATTTAAGTGCGCGTTTGGTGGCCGTCAATTTAGCACCTTCCATGCTCCCGCTGGTGTCGACGACGAGATAGACGTTGGTCGGGCGTTTGGTGTAATACCAGTAGTCGCGCACCACGTCCACGACCTCGGCCGGCGGCATCTGCAGCGTAGTCTGCGGCTGTCGCCGGTCGACGGCGTCCGTCCCCACAAAGGGGCTGCCTTCGCTTTCGAGCGAAATGTTCAAATCGACCGGTCGATAACCTGCGGCGAGAAGACGGCGCTGAGCCGGCTCGGCGATCAAAAATTCGGCAAACGCCTGAAAGGTGCGGCGCTGGTTCGCCGTCACCGCCAGCTCATCTTCTAGCTGACCGAGTTCGAGCAGAGCCAGCGGATGGTCGGTCCACAACGTGCCTTCGGCCGGATAGATGGCGATCAGACGTTGGCTGCTGTGGCGTCGATTCCAGTCGATGACGACTCGCTCCTGGGCTACAAAGAGGTCCAGAAAATTGCGGCCTTCCTGCTCGAGCCGCTCCACCACGCGGTCTTCATTTTCTCCGTAGAAACGTACCGTGCCCTCGACCGCCTTGACGTACTCGAGCACGTCGGGGCGGGTGGCCAGCTCGACTGTCAATCCGCGTGTGACGCCTGCGCCCGCATAAAATTCTGCAAGCACGGCGAGCAAACCGCTGGCGTGATTGGTGCTGGGATGACTCCATTTGAAATCCGGGTCTTCCTTGGCGCGCCGTTGCACATCCTGCCAACTCACCGGTGCATTGGGCCAGCCCAATTGCCGCGCCACTTCCTCCCACGCCGCCAGCACAATGGGGCTGACAGCATACCGCTGCTGAGCGCCGATGCGGCGTTGCCCGATCGGGATGGCGCTCTCGCTCTCCCGCCCCGGCTCTGTAAACGACGACTGCCACAGTTGTTCGAGACGGTCGAGCCACAGGCTGCTGTCCGGCGAAATGGCCTGGAACGGTGGACGAAGCCGGGCAGCGCGCACCATCTCCTCCGGCTCATAGGCTACAATATCGACCTGCATGGTTTTGCCGTCGGGCGTTCGGCGCTGCTGACGATTGAACTCTTCGGCAAGCTCACGCAGCACCGGCGCCATCACCGGCGAAACCGCCACCGTCAACACAGCGCTATCCGGCGTCCATGTGAAGGCCGATGTAGATTCGGCAGGCGCTTCGCTCGTGAACAGATCGATAATCTGCCGGACGGTGTTCACCACGACCGTCACGCCGCAGCCGAAAAGCAGGACGAGAACAAGCGCCAGTGCGGCGGCTCGATTTTGCGTGGCACGCTTGGAGGGACGAGGCGTTGGTCTGCTCATGTCGCTCCCCTCACCGTTTCACATTTAGCTCGAACCAGCGCAGCAGCGCCAGCAACGTGTCTCGATCCGGGCTGCGCATGGCAGTCGTGCGCGGCACGATGGAAAGGACGCCGCGGTCGGCCCACTTCGTGAACAGGCTCTCCGGTGCAGCGTCCACCGCAATGTTCGGATTCGCCGGTCGCAGTCCATAAGCGAGCGCCGCCTTCTGCTGCTCGTCGCTCAACAAATAACGCTGAAACTCCAGCGCTGCATTCTTCTGCAGCGCCGTCGTCTCCGGGCCCACCCAAACGGAGAAGGGGAAATCGAACCAGGTCAGATATTGGGGATAGTAGATGCTCAGCGGATCTTCCCAGCGCGTAATGATGCCTTGCATATTCTGGAGCAGATCGCTTTCGAGCAGTTGCCCGCCGTCGCCGACGCTATAGCCGAACAGCGCAAAATCCTCGGCCGTGTAGGCGGTCGAGCTGCTGAAGTCGGTGACAGCGCCCATCAATTCTTTCAGCCACTTTTGGAACTCAGGGTTGACGACATCTTCGACGGAGATATTGGTGCGGCCGTAATACTCGCCGGCGGCGGCGATCATGGCGGCCAGACCGCCGACGTTGCGCGAAGGATTTGGCACCACCAGCTTGAAGAAGCCCCAGGCCGCCTCACCGCCCAACTCGGGCCATCCTCCCGCTGCAATTGCGGCGTCGTGGATCGTCCGCCAGTTAATTTCGCCGAACTTGCGTTCGAGCACTTTGGCGCGGCTCTCGTAGAGGCCCCAGGCGAAGAGACTGATGGCGATAGGTCGCGCCCGGTACTCGCCGTCGGTCAGGAAGACGTCGCGGCCCAACCGTTCTTTGTAGGAGGCGTTTGCCAGCTCCACCAGGTAGCGGCTGTCGGGGATCCAGGCCACCGGGAACTGTTCCAGTGCCTTGCGTTCCTCGTCCGTCAAAGTTTCAGGGGTCTGTTCGTTCAATAACGCTCCGTATTCGTTGCGATCCCAACGTCCCAGCGCCGTCAGACCGTCCACCGCTTCGATCTGCACCTCGATCGGCGCGCCGTCGATGGTGCGCTTTTCGGCGTTGAACTGTTCGGCGACGTTGCGCACCCATGGCTCGATCGGCAGCGAGGTGAGAACGCGGACTGAGACGACGTCCGGTCGTTGCACGGTGAGCCCTGCGCCGGCGCTCCCGCCGCCC
>JANWYX010000360.1 GCA_025055055.1 Caldilinea sp.
CACGTTGGGCTGTTGCATCAGCCATACGGGCTGCGCAGAAAGCGGCAGCCGCGCGCTGGCGAAGGTGCGCACCGGCAAGCTCTGGCCGGTGAGGCGGTCTTGCACCTGCCCGCTGACCAGCGTCGGCTCCAGCGCGTTGTACTGAAAGTCGATCGACTCGACGTTGGTGGCCGGGCCAAGGTTGGTTGACAGCGCCGGCTGCGGAACGTCAAGACGCTTGGGCGGCCCCCAGTAGGCGATGTTGGTCATCGGCGCAGGGCCGGGAACGACGAAAAAGACGTGTCCATGCCGCGCCGCCATCTGCTGAAGATACTCCAGATCGGTTCCCTGCTGCACCGGCGTGCGCTCGATCGGGATGGGCGGGTCGATCACCGTGGGCGGAATCACCGTTGGAATCAGCCCATATTGTGCATATGAGGCGATGATCTTGAGGGCGATGATCGTCTCGTCCTGCGCCGGATGCTCGACCGACTTCTCCTCCAGGTCCATCATTACGCTCACATCTTCGCCGGTCACGGTCAGCTGCCCTGTTCCCGGCTCGCGTCCCGGCTTCAACTGCTGATGCGTAATAAAGCCGTCCATCAACACAGAGGGAATGCAGTTGAAGGTGACGATCAACACGACGCGGTTGAAGGGCCGCAACAGCGGCAGGCTGAGCAGCGGATAGTCGATCGGCCCGGTCAGGGCATCGCGTCCGGCCTGAAAGACCAACTGAAATCCCGACCGCCCTTCGTCGCTGTGCGTGACCTCGACGCTGTGCAGCGCCTCGGTAAGCAGCGGCGGCGCCGGGACGGCGACTGTGGGGCCGATCAACAGGGTGAGTTGGACGCCTGAGAAGTTGATCATGTTACATCCCCGGGGCCGGAATCCGCACCCGCTCTCCCGGCGTCGCCGTCAAATCGAACGGATTGAGCACGGCATTGGCGTCGGCGATGCGCCAGAATTGCTCCGCTGCGCCCACAGTGCGCGCGGCGATTAGATCGAGACGATCCGGATCGTTCACCGTCACCTCGGCGACGATTTGAAATGCATCCTCCGGCGGCGGAAAGCGGCGACGCACGTAGGTCGCTGTGCGACCATCTTCGGTCATCAGCGTGACGGTTTCGAGATCGGCGTAGCGGCTGGTGTGATCGAACACAGCTGATTCTCCCTTCTTCGATGCTCCACACATTCTCTGTGCGCCGACTGCGAGCCGTCGGCTACGAAAAGTAATATGTCCCTGTCCTCACAATCGCACATTTCCGCCGACCACGCTCGCCACGTTGTTGACGCTGCCGATCACCGCCATCGTCTCCTTAACGATCTGATGCGCCAGGAAGAGGTAATAGGCAGGATGCGTCATGCGCAGGTCGGAATAGCTGAGCACGCGCAGGTTCAGCGTGACCGAAGCGCGAATCGGGTTGAGGTTGACGTCGTAGGCTTCCTCCTCAATGGTGAAGCCGCTGAGCTGCACCGGTAGCACACGTTTGACGCCCCACACAAAAAGCGTCAGCGGCGCCTGCGGCGCAGCGATCTCCAGCGTGCCCAAGGCTGAAAGCGCCGTCTGGGCAATCACGTAAACGCTCTTCGGATAGATCAACATCTCCAGTGCAGACAGTTGCGGATAGACGCCCATGCTCGTAGCGACGCCGTCGGCGGCCTCCAGCGCGTCGGTGGCGTCGAACTCCGCCTGCACAGCGATCGTCTCCTGCGGCGCGCCCTCCAGCCGGGTGATCTCGGCAGCGTCGCCTTCGGCGCGCCCCATGCGCGCCTGTAACTCGCGGCGCAGCGAGGCCGGATTGTATTGAAAAACGATCACGCTCGCCAGCGGGTTGAGCAGGTCGAGGCCGATCAATGCGCCCTTGGCCTTGCGCGGAGAGTTGGGATAGTCGCTCATAGAGTTGTCTTTGCTCCTTTAGGGCGTTTCTTGGCGCCGCTGACCAGGCTCGCTGCATTCCCCTTCAAACATTGCAGATGGCGGGATCGTTGCGCCGGCAAAAAGCCGACGATGGGCGTCCGTGCACTCAATCGGTTCGCCGATAATCTCACGGATAATTTCCGGCGACAGCCGGATGTTCGGCGGCAGGGGCGGCGGATCGAGGTGGATTAGCGCGCGGCGCAGCGGTTGATAGATCGCCTCGAGCCGTTGCGCCTGAGTGAGCTGCTGCTCCCCGCGCCGGCCGGTGCGAAACTCGGCGACCTGCGCTTCGGTTTCTGCGCGTACGCTTTCCGGGAGGCGCTCGCCCGTCACGTGCGCTTCGGCCAGCAGGTCGGGCTGACCCGGCTGCGGCGCCGCCAGCGTGCTCTGCAGGTGCGAAAAGAGTTGACGATTCGCCACCTCCGCCCCAGAGGCGGTGGCGCCGAACAGCTCCCCGCGCCCCACGACCGGGTAGCTTGCGCTCAAGGCCGCACGCACATGCTCGCTCCCGCGCATGAGCAGCAGATTGCCCAGATCGGCGCGCAGCGCCTGTTGCAGATCGGCCTGCGCCTGCACAGCTCGGCGCTCGGCCAGACGAATGTTGCCCTCAAAACGACCGCCGGGCCGCGGCTGCGTCGGCCCTTCCGGCGACGTGAAGCCCTCGATGCGAGCGATCGTGTAGCCGGAGCGGATGTGCGTCACCGCCAGTTGCAACATCTCCTGATAGCGGCGCTCCCAGCCCGCTCGCGGCGTCACGTCGGCGTACTCGAAGAAGAGCGGCACAATCACCGGTTGGGGGCGGGGCGGCGGCGGGGCGGGGGTGCGCGGGGTGCGTCGCGTGCAGCGAAATTCGATGCGCGGCGCGCTGCATGCGCACACGAAACAATCCGGCGTCGTTTCCCGGCGCCTCGGTTCGAGCGTCACGGAAACCGAGCCGCTCGGCTGCTCTTGCGTTCCGCCCTGCACTTGGCCCTGCACGCCGATGGTCGCCGGCCCAACGTCAAACTCCAGACGCAATTGCGCCTCTCCGCCGGCGCCGCCGCTGACGCTGGCTGCGCCCGTTCCTGTTAGGTCAAGGCGAAAGCCGGGCGCGCCGAGGTTGAAGCGCAGCCGTGCGTTCGGCCGCAACTGACGCAGGTCACTCTCAAAGCTGCGCACCGCCTGCTCTGGACGTTGACCGGAGGCGAGGTTAAAGAGCAACCGCGCGGCGGCCGCCGCGGCATCATTGAGCGCGTCGCCGTAGTTGACCTCCCCACGCACGCCGCCGCTCACATTTCCCCGGCAGGCGTTGATTTCAAGAAACGCTTGCCGGAGGGTGACGTCGCCGCGAGTGGAGGAACGCGTCTCAGGAACCCGCCGACAGCGCCCCGGCATCACCACACGCTCGACTTGCACTTCGGAGCCATCCGGCTCGGTCGTCGTGCGCGATTCCACGAAGCGGGCGATGAGGGCGCGCTCGCTTTTGTGGTGCACCTTCACCGGTTTGTCGCCATGAACCACAGTCTGCGCAGCGGCGTCTGCCTCTCGTTCAAAGCGATCGCTTGCATACGCCAGGTCGTCTGGAGAATAGCGTGCGTCGCGCTGCTGCACGACGTGCGCCAGTTCATGCGCCAACAGGCGCCGGCCTTCGATCGTGTGCGGCGCAAAACGCTGCTCAGCAAAGACGATATGACGCCCGACGGTGTAGGCCTGTGCATGCACCTGGCGAGCAGAAGTTGCGGCCAGAGGGTCGTCATGGATGCGCACCTGGCTGAAGTTGTGGCGAAAGCACCCTTCCATTTCACGACGCGTCGCCTGCTCCAGCGGTCGCCCCGGCTGTCGGAGGACGCTTTCCACAGCAGGCGGCAGACTCGTCGCGGAGAAGTTGGCCGCCTCGTCGATCTCCTTCCGCTGTAACCGCTTGCGCCGACATTCCGCACATTCACCCGAGGGGCCGGCCTCGCGGCCGCAAGCGCATTTGCGCTGCAACACGCGACCGTCCCTAAAACCGGGCGATGCTGTACTTTTTTGCGTCTGGACATGCACGGCGTCGCTCATCGCTTCAAACTCCCATAGATCGCCTGCGCAATCGAGGCGGCGAGCGCTTCTGCGCTTCCTATTCGGTCGCTGGACGCCGGTTGCCGGGGAGCAATGACATCGATGGAATGACCCTGCTCGAGGCCGACAGGCGGCCCGTGCGCCCGGAAAAGGAAAGCCAGTGCATGCGCGGTCTCCTCAAGCAGCGCCTCTCGATCTGAAGGCGTCCAGTCACCCACCAGCGCAGGATCGAGCATAAGCTCTTCGATGTGCAACTCAATGCGGCTAGGGCTCACATCCATCCGCGCACCTCCTCGGCGGTCAGCGTCTTTTCGATCTTGGCGTACTCGCTGCGCGCAGCCTGAAGCAAATGGCGCATGGTCACCGGCGACTCCTCCTCTGCGGCGAGAAAGGCGGCGGCCAGCGCAATGTTGCGGATATGGCCGCCCGCCACGGTGAGCTGCGCCAGCTTCTCCGGCTCCAGGTTCTGCGTCGGCGTCTGCGGCGGAAAGATGCGTCGCCAGATCGCCGCGCGCTGCGTTGCATCGGGAAACGGAAAATGCACCACGAAGCGGATGCGGCGTAGAAAGGCCGGGTCGAGCGCGTTCTTCATGTTGGTCGTGAGGATCGCCAGCCCCCGGTGCGCCTCCATACGCTGCAGGAGGTAGCTCACCTCAATGTTGGCGTAGCGATCGTGGCTGTCCTTTACCTCGCTGCGTTTGCCGAAAAGGGCGTCCGCCTCGTCGAAAAGCAAGATGGCGCCGCCCTCCTCCGCTGCGTCGAAGACGCGACGCAGGTTCTTCTCCGTTTCGCCAATATATTTGCTGACAACCTGGCTGAGATCGATCTTGTAGAGGTCCAGCTCCAGCTCGTTGGCGAGCACCTCAGCCGCCATCGTTTTGCCGACGCCGCTGGCGCCGACGAAGAGCGCGCTGACGCCCAATCCTCGGTCGGAGCGTTCGGCGAAGCCCCAACGGCCATAGACGGTGGTGCGTTGCCTCACCTGCAAGGCAATCTCGCGCAGCGCAGCAATCTGCGCAGGCGGCAGGACGAGGTCGTCCCAGTCGGCGAGGACGTGCACGCGCTGCGCCAGATCGTCAAGGCGTAGCCGCGCCTGCTCTCGACAACTATTCCAAAGCGCAACTCCCAGCCCCCGCATGTCCTGCGGAGTATAGGCGTCGGTGAGCGCACTTCCAACGTGCGCGCAGACGCTGCGGATCGCCGCCGCATTGAGATTGAAGTGCGTTATGATGCGCTGCAGATGGCCGTTGAGCAACGGCGCAGCGCTCCCCAGGCTCTGCTCCCAAAGCGCCTGTTGCTCAGCTGCATCGGGCTTGTTAACTTCATAACTCACCAGCACCCGGCGTTTGAGACGTCGGCGCTCCGGTGTAGAGAGGAAAATCAGGCCGCCTGTGCGTTCGACGAAAAGCGCAACGGCGACGGCGCGCGCTGCGTCCATGGCGTCGATCTCGTCGCAGTCGAGCAGCAACGCTGCGCTGCTCAACGCCGCCTCGCGCTGCCATAGCCGCACCAGTGCATCCATCTCATGCGGCGCCGTCGGCAACACTGCGGCCGACATACCGAAAAGTGCAAACCCCAGCCGCTCGCAAACTGCCGCAGCCACCGTACGGCGGGCACTTTCATCGTCGCCTACAAGTTGAACGACCGGGAATTCAACGCCGGACATGGCCTGTTGGGAGAGTGCGCGTGCGATGGCGTCCGCCAATGCCGCTTGGGTAGGGAGAAGCTCATCGCCGCTGCGCTCCGGCGCCACGTAGCCGGCCAAATGTTCGTCAAGGTGCTGCACGCCGGTCAGAAAATGCAACACACGCTCATCGATGCGCAGTGGGGAGGAGACCAGCGAAGCGCCGCCGCCGACCTCGATCAAGCGCCAGTAGCGTAAAGGGGCGTCCGGCGTAAGCGCACTCCAATGGGCGTCAGGCAGGATGGCCAGCGCCAAACCGAAGGTCGGGTAGGGTTGTGTCGAATCCCGCCGGGCGTGGGCGCACAGGGCCGGAAACTCACCGTCCAGCTCCATGCCTGCGCAGAGCAACAGCACGCTGCGCTCGAAAGGCGAGAGGGCAAATATTTCGGTCAAGCGTTCCAGCGCAGAGCCGGTCGGCGACGATGGAAAGGGCGCAAGATCGGATCGATGCCCGGCTGCATGTAAACGCAGCCGCTCCGCCGCCCACCTTACGGCGTCCATCAAATGACGTTGGTTGGCGTCCTGCCATGCGATGGCGGCGATACGCAACGGAGCAAACCCATCGGTCAACATAGATTGTCCTTTGGACGTAAAAAATCTTCTTACAGAATTCAAAGACACCCTTAGCCGGAATCGTCCCGCATGGCACGAGGGATTCCCGTGGCGGGACGGGGCCTACCTAATACACGTGACGTCGATCCGGCATGTGCACCCGTTGGTCACACCTCCGGCGGGATGCGCCGTCTACATTGCCCCATCCATATCACGCTTCTGACGCGCCTTAATGCGACCGGCTGCGCCTCTACATTTCCTCATTCTTCTCTCCCTCATCCATACTTCTTTACAAAGTATTGCTCCACCCGGTTGCGCTCATCGTCGCTCAGCGTCCGATGATAAAGGACCAGCTCGGCCAACTCCCCGCGGAAAAAATCGCCGGCGATAGCGCCGTTGAAGGCGTTCGCCTGCGACGCGGCGCCGATAAAGCCAAAGCGGGTTGCGCCGTTGCCGAGATTTTGGCCCGGATGTGCGTCCGCCGCAGCGACAAGAACACCGTCAATGAACAGGTGTTTGGTGGCCGTTGCGCCTGCGGCGAAACGCATGCATGTCAGCCGCCATCTGCCGTCTACAAGCGTGCCGGGTGAGTCGAGATGATGGACGGCGCCGGCCTGCGGCTGAGTGCTCCAGCGTGTGCGCCCGGCCCCGACGCCGCCGGTCAGTCCCGCCTCCCAGTATGCGCTGCGGTCAAAGCTAATCAACGTCTGCGCCTGCACAGAGGTCGAACGCCAGAGCGCAAAAAGCGTCAGGCCATCGATGACGCCCGCGGCTGCGTAGTGGAGCTGTTCGATGGCCAGACAATCGTCGACGCCGTCGAAACGCAGCGCCGGTTTGCCGCAGATGGCTCCTCGCACCAACAACGGCCGTCGGTTCGTCGTCGGCTGCACGGCGTGATGCGCAACACCGCTCTGATCGCGCCACGCGCTGACCGCACCGGAAGAGACGTACTCCACGTCGGCGTCTGCGCGCAGCCAAAGTTGCAGGCCGGGCAGAGCGTCCGGCGCAACGGGCGACGACCCGGCGACCTGGGGAAAGAGCTGGATGGCCGGCCGCTGCACGGGCTGCGCCATCGAAGGTTGGCCGTCGGCCGCGATCAACACCACCGAGGCGTCGTAGGCCATCGACAGCACATACGGCGTCTGGAAAAGCACCGACCAAAGTTTGGAAAGCTCCTCCAGCGTCAGCGGCTGTGGCGTAAACTTGACCGTCTCGATCTCATCCGCCAAGTCGGAGCCGCCGAGAAAGGGGAGAGCCGCCACGGCGCTGCGAATCTCCTCCCGCGTCAACACAGGGCGTGCGTGCAGCGCCGCCACGGCGCTGCCCAAGATGCGCTGCGGCTCCAACAACGCCTCGTCGCCGTAAAAGGTGAGCAGGTAATGCAGGTCGAGCGCAATTTGAGGACGCTGCGCCAACCCGCCGTCGGGCCGTCGCGTAGGCAAGTCCTGATTGCGCCAGGCGGCGTTGGGCGTCGCCTGGTAAAGAAAGATGTTGACGCCCGTGGCCGGAACGCCGCTGTTGGGTCCGTCCGGACGTACGGCGGTGACGACGGCGTTACCCACGGCCGCACCGACAGCGCTCTGCAAATACCGCATCAGTGCGGCGGTGACGGTGGCGATGGCAAGATGGTTGCTCATGCGCCGCCTCCGTTGCGTGTGCTGAGTCCGTTGCGTGCGTTGAGGTACTCATCCAGTGAAAGGGAAGGCGCAGAGGTCTGCGTCTGTCTAGGTCGGGCGTTGTTCGGCACCGAACGGACTTCGGCTTTCACGACGATGCGACCGATTGTGACGCGAATCACCGGTCCCACCTGCTGTGCAGTCGTTCTGGGCGTCTCAGGAAAGGCTAGAGGCTGCATCTCTCCGCCGGCATCTTGCGGACGCAGCGCCAACAGGCGACGAGAATCGTCTCTCTCACCGGACGCTGTGACGGTCTGCGCCGTCAACGTTGCGTGCAAGGGTGTGGAGGAAAGCCTCACATCGGGGTGGAGACGGAATTGTTCTGGGCTTCGGCCCTGCGATTCGGATGTCGACAACGCGGAAAGTGAGCGCGAGCCGAAGATATCCGCTTCTCTTTCCGTGTGCGAGTGTGCATGCAGCGCTTTCTGTGAGAGGGCGGCCGGCGAGATTTCAGACGTCGGCGGGTCGACGAATGCGTCGGGCTTTGGAATCTCTGCTGCAGGCGAAGAAGTCATCCTCCGGCTGCGGCCGTGATCGTGGTCGACATGGGCGATCGACGCATGAATGTGTGCAGGCGACGGCGCGCCAACGCGTTCGTCTTTTTGTGACACCCTTCCCTCGCGAACGGAGAAACCGTTGGATGCAGGCGGCGAAACAGACTGCGTCGCCGATGACCTTCCAGGCGTTCGCCAGACCGGCTGAATCTCTGTCTCCGTGGAGGCTCTGGTCGGCATGGAGCCGGCCGGATTGAGGTTGAACGAGGCGGTGGCCGGCGTCTGCTCAAAATGCGCCACCGGTCGCGGGCGCATTCTTGTGGTCGGTTCGTATGCGGCGTGGATCAACTGCACAAAAAAGTCGGCCATGACGTTATCCATAGATCATTCGCAAGTACGCCTGTCGCCGGGTCGGAGAGAGCGCCAAAATTTCCTGCTCGCGCCAGCCATAGGCGCGGGCAAGCAGGTGCACTTCCTGAAGCGTTCGCTCCGCCCAGGTTCGCAACTCCCCCCAGACAAACGAAGCTGCATCGAGAAACCCCATCCACGCCTGACCACATTGCGGGCATTGCCCGTGCAGCTCGAGTAGGGCCAGTGGATCGGCTTCTTCCATTTTTGTCGAAAGAATCGCAAGCACATCGCCGGAGAGTGCGCTCGACGGCTCTACACAACGTTGAATAAGCCTCTGAGTCGCTTCCTCAAACGACGCGGCTTCGCCTGCTGCCAACAGATCGCTCAGCGCAGGCAACCGAAAGCGCACGGCGCCGGCGTCCGTGGCGATCTCTTGCCATTCCACGGCGGACTGCGCCTCCGCCCCGGCGCAAAGCGATGCGACGTCGAGCGTTACCTCCACCTTTTCACCGCAGCCGAGACAATCGGTCACCGCCGTGAGCGGGGAGCCAAAACACCAGAGGCGAAAGGTCCACAATCTGGCGTTGAAACGACCGAGCGGCTCCTGCATCAGCGACTCGGTCGTTTCCTCCGGGCAGGCGGCCGCCAGCAGCGCCAGCCCCTGCCAAAGAGGCGGTCGCCGCCAATTCTCCTCCCACACCGTCAACAACTCTGCAAAGGACAACAGTTGCATAAGCCCTCGCCTGTTCTACTTTGGATCTTTCCATCCCTTGGGAGCGCGCCCCCGGTTGCGCGCTACGCCGGCTCCGCAAACGACGGCTCACTTGGCTCGGTCACGTCGTAGTCGCGCTCCCACCCCTCATGCTGAAGCACGATGGACTGAATGGCGACGGCATTGGCGCTGGCGTCGAGTTCGGGGAGTGCGGTGAATTCCGAGACCCAGCAGCGGTACACCTTGTAGGCAAGAACCGGCTGCCCCGCCTCGTTGTAGACCTCGATGATGATATCCTTGCGGAAATCTTTGAGCGAGACTTCGGCGCCCAAGCCGGAGCCGAAATTCCACACCTTGTTGGCCCATGCCTCGAATTCGGTGTCATGCGTCACGCCGCGTTCCAGGGTAATAGGGTCGAACTTGGTCTGGCCGGGCGACTTACGCACCGTGCTCGGGTCACCTCCCTCGCGATGCTCCACCGGATCGGTGGTGCGTTTGAGCGCGCTCACCTTGCTGACGCCGGCCACATAGCGGCCATCCCATTTGACGCGAAATTTGAAGTTCTTGTATGGGTCAAAGCGGTTGGCGTTGACGGAAAACTTGGCCATGATAATCTTTCCTCCTCATCACGCGCCGGCGCTCTGGCCGGCGATCTGCTGGATGCGAATGACAACGAACTCGGCGGGCTTGAGCGGCGCAAAGCCGACATGGATGTTCACGATCCCGCGGTCGATGTCGCTTTGCGTCGTGGTGGTGCGGTCGCAACGCACAAAGAAGGCCTCGCGTGGGCTGCTGCCCTGAAACGCGCCCTGACGGAAGAGGTCCTGCATGAAGGCGCCGACATTGAGACGAATTTGCGCCCACAGCGGCTCATCGTTCGGCTCGAAGACCACCCACTGCGTGCCGCGGTAAAGGCTCTCCTCGATAAAGAGCGCCAGACGGCGCACGGGGATGTATTTCCACTCCGAGGCCAGACGATCGGCGCCTTCAAGCGTGCGCGCACCCCACGCCACATTGCCCGTCACCGGGAAGGCACGCAGGGCGTTGACGCCCAATGGATTGATGCGGCCGTTTTCGCCGTCGGTCATCTTGTAGGCCAGCTCGCGCACGCCGACCAGCCCCGCGTCTTGGCCGGCAGGCGCCTTCCAAACCCCGCGCTGCGCATCCGTGCGCGCGATCACTCCCGCCATCACCCCGCAAGGAACAAAAGAGACCAGACGATTCTCCTGCAGCGGATCGCCCATACGCACGCGTGGGAAGTAGAGGATGGCGTTCTCATCGCGCAGTGGCGCAATGAAGCCGGCCGCGTTGTTGGCGTCGCTCTCCACTGCGGTTGGATTCGCCCAAGCAGCGCGCGGGTCGACGATGAGCATGGCGCGCCGCTGTTTGCAATAGGCGAGCGCCGCTGTATAGACCGCCGGGTCGATGTCGCCGTCGGGCGCAACAGGAGGGATGCAGAGCAGGTTAAACAGGTCAGCGTCCTCCAAGGCGAAAATTCCGGTCTTGTTGGCCGGCGCCCCCTGCACTTCGCCGGCGGTTGGGGCAATGCCATCTTGCCCACCGGTGAGAAAGAGCGAGGCGGCGGCCGGCCGCGTGTTGGGCACAGCCGCCGCACGCACAAAGACCGACTCGGCGGCGAGCACCGTCTGCACAAAACGCGGGGAAGATGACGCTACCGAGACGTTGCGAAAGGCTTCCCCGGCGATGACGTTGGCGCCGGGACCGGTTCCGTCCATCTCCTCGACGATCAGGTTAAAAAGCGTTGTGTCGGACGGCTCGCGCGTGTTGTGATCGACGGTGACGCGCAGACGATTGCCCCAATCGCCCGGATTGGCGGCGACCAGGTCCAAGCCGCCGGTCGAGCCGGTGGCTGCAACGGCGTTGTTGGCCGGTGTGGCATCGCCGCTGTGTACCACGCGCACGATCAGGGCGTCACCGCCGCCGTTCAAAAAGAAGTGCTGGACGGCGTAGCTCATGCCGCTGCTGGCCCACAGACCGCCGAAGATGCGCTCGAACTCGGCGAAACTCTGCACGCGCACAGGACGGTTGACCGGACCGCGCAGCGCCCGGCCGACAAAAGCAGTGATTGAAGTGGCGACGCCCACGATCGTGCGCACCCCGCCGGGCACTTCTTCGATGTAGACGCCAGGGTAGGTCAACGTGACAGGCATAGGTCATTCTCCTTCAGGCAATTGCGACTCGGCGAGCATCAACTCAACATAGGGGCGAATCAGCTGCGGCAACGACTCCAGCCGATCAAAATACATTCGTCGTCCGCTCAGAACGTGGATGAGGCTGCCGCGCCAACGCGGGGAAGATTCCTTGGTTGCGCGTTCTTCCAGCCATATCCGCACAATAAAGGAGTGAAAGTCATCGCCCGGCATGTCGCCGAGAATATCAGAGAGGTGTCTGCGTCAACGTCTGTCGTTGCGTCTTTGCTGCGTCTTCTTTGTGAGTTTTGACATTGAGTTTTGACACATTGACAAAGACAAAAAGCCGCGCTATAGTATTGATAATCCTATCATCCTGTAATTACAAAACAATAACGTTTGCCGCTCTCAGCAGAAAGACGTCTTTGTCCTAAAATTCCTGCCACAGCGAGCAGCAGAATTGAGGAGCTTCGTGAGGTTGTTATCTCTATGGTTGCGCGTCGTTGACCAGAGGATTGGCACGCGTGTTTTGATGTTGACTTTGAGGGACACCACAAGGAGAATCTATCATGTTTCGCAGACAATTTTGGCTGTCAATGCTATTGTTCCTGACGATCGGCGCCCTAACCTGGGGGTGCGCAGCGCCGGGCGTCCAGCCGCCGGCGGTGGGCGAAGTGGGGGTGGAAGCTAAACCGTTCGCCGGGCAGAAGGTGGTCGTCGTCACCCAGACCGGGCGTTCGATCGGCGGACCGGTGGAGGATCATGCGCCGGAATGGGAGGCGCTGACCGGAGGCACTGTAGAGTTGCAACAGTTCGCCTTTGGCGAGCTTTTTGAAAAGATCATCACGGCGTTCGAGACCGGCGCCGCGGCCTACGACGTGTTGATCTTCCCGGCCAACTGGGCGGGCGATTTCATGGCGCCGGGCTATCTGGAGCCGATTCCGCAAGAGATGCTCGATCGACTGGAGCCGGACGACATTATCCCGCTCTACCGCGAGCGCATCACTGCGTGGGGCGACACCGTCTATGCCCTTCCTTACGACGGCGACGCCCACATGTTGTATTACCGCAAGGACCTCGTCAATCCCGAATCGCCGTACGCAGCCGAGTTTCAGGAGCGCTACGGCTATCCGCTCGATGAGCCGAAGACCTGGTCTGAATACTACAACATTGCCGAATTCTTCCACGGCCGCGAAGTGGAGACCGCAGGAGAGATGGCGCCGATCGCCGGCGTCGCAGAGGCGCAGCGCCGCAATGCCCAAAGTTACTGGGTTTTCATCTCTCATGCAGCGGGATATGGCAAAGTTCCCGGCGATCCTTGCTTCTTCTTCACCTGCGACGATATGACGCCGCTGGTCAACTCGCCGGCCTGGGTGCAGGCGCTCAACGATTACATCCGCTCGCGCGACCTGGGGCCCGCAGAGCAGCTCCAGTGGGATGTGGCCGACACGCGCGTGCATTTCCCGGCGGGCGCAGCCGTGTTGAACATCGATTGGGGTGACGTGGGGCCGATCTCCTATAATCCGGACGCCTCGGTCATCGTCGGCAAGACGGGCTTTGGCGTGCTGCCGGGCGGCGACCGCTACTGGGACTACAGGAGCGGGGAATGGGTGGAGGAAGTCAACGTGGCGCCGTTCATTGCCTTCGGCGGTTGGATCATCGGCGTCTCGGCCAACAGCCAGGTGAAAGAGGCGGCGCTGGACTTTGCGGCCTTCATGGCGCGGCCGGAGCTGGTCAAGCAGCTCGCCGTCACACCCGACACCGGCATCAATCCGTCGCGCTACAGCCAACTCGAGGACATCGACCTGTGGCTCAACGCCGGCTTCGATCGCGAGGGCGCCGAGGATTATCTGGCTGCGATCCGCGAGACGATCGCGCATCCCAACGCCGTGCTGGACCTGCGCATCCGCGGTTCGGCGGAGTATATGAATGTGCTAGACACGGAGATCAGCCGAGCGCTGGCGAACGAGATCTCCCCGCAAGAGGCACTGGACAACGTCGCCGCCGCCTGGCAGGAGATCACAGATCGCCTCGGCCGCGAGGAGCAGTTGCGCCAGTATCGCAACGCCGTCGGCTATACGGAGTAGCCCCCTTCATATCCGATAGCCGGTCTCTGGAGGATAGACGTTGCGCAGTTGGGTGAAGGGTTTTCATGCAATACGGCCTTTGAGGAGACTTTGAGCCTCCTAGCAGCCGGCCTAACGGCGCAACATCTACACGAAATCGACGCGCAACCGAGATAACATCAACAGGATCGATGGCGGCGACGTCTTTTTGCAGCGATCGAAAGCTGGGGAAGGCGTCGCCGCAGAAATCGGCGTGCATCTCCGGGAACGGCCGAACGCCCTTGTTATAATGAGTGAAAACCATGACGCAATCCCATCCAACAGCGCACGGTGAGGGGGGCAGACCTCACGAACGCATCATCAAACGCATCTTTCTCCTGCCTGCCGTCATCTATCTGTTATTATTGTCCGTCTTTCCCATGCTGTGGTCGTTGAGCATCAGCTTCACCGACTATCAGCGCGGGGCCATCAGAACTGTGGTGGATGTGGGAGGGGACGTCCCTGCGGGCGAAGCAGCCGGCGCCGAAACGCCGACGGGGCAAGGCTTTCGCCTAACGCTGCGCAACTATGAACGTATGGCGAGCGATCAACGCCTTCACATCGCTGCAATGAACACGCTCACCTATGTGATCGGCGGCGTCTTGCTGCAATATGTCGTAGGGTTTCTGTTGGCGTTGGTGTTGCACCAGGACTTCTGGGGGCGCAACATCGCGCGCGTCATCTTCCTCATGCCGATGATGGTGACGCCGGTCGCCGCCGCCTACATGGGGCGCATGCTGTTCGACTCGCGCCTTTCTCCGCAGGCACATCTGCAACGCATCTTCTCCTCGCTCACAGGATGGGAGATCTCCATTCCATGGTTCGGCGACGGCCGTTGGGCGACGCTGGCAATCATCTTGATCGACAGCTGGCAATGGATTCCGTTTATGACGTTGCTGTTGCTCGCCGGCATGCAGAGCATCCCGGAAGACATCTATGAGGCTGCCCGCGTGGACGGCGCTTCCTCGTTTCAGATTTTTCGCAAGATCACTTTTCCCCTACTTTTGCCGATCTCGCTCACAGCTATCTTGATCCGAGGGCTGGAGATCTTCAAGATCATCGATATTATCGTCGTCACGACCGGCGGCGGCCCCGGCTCGGCGACGGAGTCGCTAACCATGTACATCTTCCGCACTGCCCTCACCTTTGGCAATTTCGGCTATGCAGCGGCCATCTCATACGCCCTGCTTGTCCTCGTCATTCTGTTTGCCACCCTCTTTTTGATGTTAGGGCGTCGCTTCGCCGGGCAGAACATTTCGTAGGAGGGCGTCGATCATGAAGCGGAAACTCTGGCAGCGTACGTTGCTTTACACCGTCGTGGTGCTGTGGTCGATTGTCTGTCTTTTCCCATTCTATTGGTTATTCACCACTTCGCTCAAGACCCCTCTGGCGGTCAGCCGCGGCCCACGGTATGTTCCCTATGTAGATTTTCAGCCCACGGGAGATCACTGGCGTTATCTCTTCAATGAACAGGGCAGAACACTTGCCCGTCATTTTCGCAACAGTTTGATCGCTGCGACGGGAGCTACAATTGCGGCGGTTATCCTCGGCGCCATGGGCGGTTACGGGCTGGCGCGCTATCGGTATCACTGGCGTCGATTTTTCAACTGGCGCAACGACAACATTGCGTTCTGGATCATTTCACAGCGCTTCTTGCCCCCTGCACTCTTTGTGGTGCCATTTTTGTTGCTCTATTCCTGGCTCAACCTGATCGACACCCATATCGGGTTGATCATGGCGTACATCATGTTCAACATCCCCTTTGCGCTTTGGATCATGCGCGACTTTTTCATGAGCCTGCCGATCGAGCTGGAGGAAAGTGCGTTGGTCGACGGCGCCACCCCTTGGCAGGCCTTTGTGCGTATCGTCCTACCCTTGAGCGCGCCCGGGCTAGTCTCGGTGGCGATCTTTTCGTTTGTCTTTTCATGGAATGAATTTCTTTACGCCTTGATGCTCACCAATTATGAGGCGATTACGCTGCCCGTGCTGATCGCCGGGCAGAATAACACGCGGGGAATCCAGTGGTGGTACATTTCGGCGCTGACGCTGACGGCAGTGGCGCCGGTGGTGCTCATCGGTCTGGTGCTGGAACGATACATCATCCGAGGGCTGACTGCGGGCGCCGTCAAGGGATAGAAACATCCAAGGATAGAAAGAAGAACGCAATGAAGCGAACACTCTTGTTAAGCATCGACGTCGGCACGCAGAGCACGCGCGCTGCGCTGTTGACGCCGGAGGGAGAGATGATCGCAGACGCCGGCCGCGGCCAAGAGATGGAAACGCCCCAGGCCGGCTGGGCCGAACAAGACCCGGAGACGTGGTGGCGCAACGCCGTCGACTGCATTCGGGAAGCCATGGCGCATGCCACAGCGACGCCCGACGAAGTGCAGGCCGTCGGCGTCGGCGGCCAGATGCACGGAACCGTGCCGCTCGGCCCCGATGGAGCGCTGCTGAGCCATCGCGTTCAGTTATGGTGCGATAAGCGCGGGGCGGCGCTGGCGGAAGCGTTCAAACAGTCGCCCGCAGCGGAACGCGCATTGCAACTGGCGGGCAACCCGCCGCTGCCGAGCTGGATCGGCTTTAAAATCAAATGGCTGCAGGAACATGATCCCGACCTCTACGCCCGCACGTGGAAATTCCTTACACCCAAGGATTTCATCAACTTCCGGCTCACCGGCGCAGTCGCCACCGACTATTCGGAGGCCTCCGGCTCCTTCTTGATGGATGTGACGCAGCACAGCTGGTCGGATGAACTGATCGGCTATCTGGGGTTAGACCGCGCAAAGCTGCCCGACATCCGTCGTTCGAGCGAGGTGATCGGCCGGGTCACGCGCAATGCCGCAGCCGCCGCCGGCTTGGCCGCAGGCACGCCCGTCGTGGCGGGCGGCGGCGACATGCTGTGCACCCTGCTCGCCGCCGGCCTGATCGAACCGGGCGCCGCCTCCGACATCACCGGGACCTCGAGCATCTTTTCCGTCTTCACCCCTGCACCGGTGCTCGACCCGCGGCTGATGAATCTGCATCACGTGACCGATGGTTGGACGCCCTTCGGAATCACCGATACAGGAGGAGTGGCGCTAAAATGGTTCAAAGACAACCTGTGTCGTCACGAGATCGTCGAGGCGGCGGCGCGTGGGATGCGCGTCTATGCGTTGTTGGATGAATACGCAGCGCAGACGCCGCCGGGGAGCGAAGGGTTGCTGTTCTTCCCCTACCTCCTCGGCGAACGCACGCTGGGAACGCCCTATGCGCGAGCCGTCTTTTTCGGGCTCACCCCGCGACACGGCGTGCCTGCGATGACGCGGGCAATCATGGAAGGCGTCGCGCTGGAGCTGCGCCGCACGCTTGAAATTGTCGAGAAGGCAGGCCACCCTGTGCATACCATCTATCACAGCGGCGGAGGTGCCTACAGCGACCTTTGGTCGCAGATCAAAGCCGACATCTACCAGAAGCCGGTGGTCACTTTCGCCAACACAGAAGGAGGGCTCCTAGGAGCAGCGATTCTGGCGGGCACAGGCGTGGGGCTCTACCCGGATGAGCGCGAGGGCGCGCGGCGCTGTCTGCGCATTCGTAGCCGCTTCACGCCGAATACATCTGTGGCGAAGCGCTACGATCATCTCTTTGCGCTCTTTCAGGAACTGCATGACCTGTTCCAAACGCCTTTTGAACGTCTGGCGGAAACGCCATAACGTTCCTGTGGTGAGGCAACAAGGACTGCATGACCCGTCGAGAGAATGATTCGCTTCAAATCAGAAGGTTCGTTTGTGCAGCAAAAGATCGATTTCCAAAGCCCAATTCCGTTTTACGTCCAGCTCATGGACTTCTTGCGCGAAAACATCAAACAAGGGGTTTGGCGCCCCGGCGACCAGCTGCCGGGCGAACACGCTTTGTGCGAACACTATGACGTCAGCCGCACGGTGGTGCGGCAGGCGCTCAGCGAGCTGGAGGCGGAAGGGCTCATTGTACGGCGGCGGGGCAAGGGTGCTTTTGTGGCCGAACCCAAAATCGTCGAAAGCCTGGCTCAGAAGCTGACCGGCTTTTATCAGGACATGAGCGAGCGCGGTCTGCGCATCATCACCCAAGTGCTGATCCAAGAAGTGACGCCGGCGCCGACGCAAGTCGCCCGTCAGCTGGAAATCCCCGCCGAGACTCCTGTCGTGCATCTGCATCGCCTGCGCTTTGTAGAAGGGGAACCCATCCTGCTTGTGACGAGTTACCTGCCGCATGCCTTGTGTCCGGGGCTAGAGCACGTAGACTTGCGCAATCGTTCGCTGTACGCCTATCTGGAGCAGACCTATGGCCTGGTCATCGCCCGCGGGCGTAGGCGCATCGGTGCAGTGGCGGCGGACGGCGAACAGGCGCACCTGCTGGGCATCGATCCCGGCTCGCCGTTGCTCTCGCTCTATAGCGTCAGCTACTTGGCCGACGACACGCCGATCGAGTACTATCACGCCGTGCACCGGGGCGACCGTTCACAATTCGAGGTGGAGCTGGTGCGCATTCACGAGCAAGGACAGGTGCGCAGGACATTGCGCTCCACCGAAAACGACCTACCCAACAGCAACGAACTGTTGTGACCGCAGATTGAACCTATGGAGATGGTGCAATGAACAATTCCCCTTTCACCTTCGGCTTTTGTAACGACTACATTGCTTTAGACCGCTTCGACAATCACATCGTGCGTCGACTCTCCTCGATGAAAGGTCAATACCAGGACGAGGAAGCCTACGCTGCGCAACTGGCGAAGGACGATGCAGTGATCTACGAGGTGTACGAAGTGTCTCGACCTGCAACGGTCGGCGAACTGCGCAGCGGCCTCTCGATCGTTCATCCCGGCAAAATCGGCAATGAATACCACATGACCAAAGGGCACTTTCACGCCGTGCTGGAGACCGGGGAAGTCTATCACTGTCTGAAGGGCGAAGGCATGATCGTGATGGAGACGCCGGAAGGCGAATGGGCGGTCGAAAGGCTGTATCCGGGGCGCGTGCTCTATGTGCCCCCACGGTGGGCACATCGCTCGGTCAACACCGGCGCGGGCGACCTGGTGACCTTCTTTGTCTATCCGTCGCATGCAGGGCACGACTATCTCACCATCGAGAAGTTCGGCTTCCGCAAGATCGTGGTCGAGCAAGAGGGCCGGCCGTGCATCGCCGACAACCCGCGCTGGCAGCCTCCAGAAGCCCGTTTATGAAAGATCTCAAACACTGTCGCGTCCTGGTGACGCCCACGTCTTTCGGTAAACATGATCCCCGGCTGCGCGCCGAGCTGGAGGCCGCAGTCGGCGAGGTGATTTACAACCCGACCGGTCAGCCTCTTTCCTCCGCAGAGGTGCGCGCCCTCCTGCCCGGCTGTCACGGCTACATCGCCGGGCTGGACGTCATCGACCGGGCCGCACTGGAAGCCGCCGATGTGCTCAAGGTGATCGCCCGCTACGGTGTGGGCGTGGATCGCGTCGACCTGGAGGCCGCCCGCGCGCGCGGGATCGTCGTCACCAACACGCCGAACGCCAACGCCGCCTCGGTCGCCGAGCTGACGATCGGACTCATGATTGCGCTGGCGCGCTCACTTCCTGCTGCCGACGCAGCCACCAAAGCCGGCCAGTGGCCCCGTTTCACCGGCGTGGCACTGGAAGGAAAGACGATCGGCCTGATCGGATTTGGCTCGATCGGTCGACAGACTGCATGGCGCTTGCAGGGTTTCGACTGCCGCATCCTGATCTACGACCCGGCGGTCGCTCCGGAAGCTGCACGTTCGCATGGGGCGGAATGGGCGGCGTTGGAAGAGGTCGTTGCACAAGCCGATTTTCTCTCGCTTCACCTTCCCCTGACGCCAACGACGCGCGGCATGGTGAACGCCGATTTGCTCGCCCGCATGAAACCCGGCGCCTTCCTGGTCAACACCGCCCGCGGGGAGCTGATCGACGACGACGCGCTGGTCGAAGCATTATCCGGCGGACGGCTACGCGGAGCGGCGCTGGACGTCTTCAGCAGCGAGCCACCCGATCCTCGTCATCCTCTGCTGAA
>JANWYX010000368.1 GCA_025055055.1 Caldilinea sp.
CTTCCGCCCGTCATGCCCGCCTGCATGTTTAGCCCGTTCAGCGCCGCATAGGTGGTGATGCGCGTCCCCTGCCAGACCGGATAAATCCCCGCCAGCACCGGAATCAGTATGCCGATCGCCACCATCACTCCATAGACCCACATCGGCACGTCCAAACTGTTAGGGCGCAGGTTGACCAGATCCTGAATCAGGTTGGTCATCAGATATTGCGCCGTCCATGTCGCCAATGGAATGGCTATGGAAAAGGCAATCACGCCAAAGACGAGCACGAGCGCAAGATACATCGTCATCATTTGTCTGCGGCCGGCACCGACGAGCTTCATGATCCCGATCTGATTCACTTGCTGTGCAATTAGCGCCGAAATGGTGTTGACGACCAGGAACGCCGACAACAACAAAATCATCCAGCCGAAAAAGGAGAGGATCATCACCGCCGTGTTGACGATCGACTCGATGATGGACTTGCCGACGATCGTGCGGCCCACGATCATGCGTCCGCTCCGCTCAATGCGCTCCTCGACGGCGTCTACGATGGCGCGTGCGTCGCCGGCCTCCGGCTTCAGGCGCAGCAACAGCTCGGTAAAGAGGGCGCCGCCGCCCAGATACTCCATGCCGGCGGGCGTGACGACGCCCACCGTAAAGTTGGTGATCTCAGGGCTGGGATAGCGCGGGTCGTGGATGGCGCCGGTGACGACAAAACGTTTCTGCGCGCCGTCCGGCAGCTCCACCACAATCGGATCGCCGATAGCGACGCCCAGATAGCGCAGGCCCATATGCTCCAGCGCAATTTCGTTTCTCTTGTCGGGCCAGCGTCCGGCGACGAGTGGATAGCTGTTGACGCGCATGGCGGCGAAATCGTGGACAGCGACGATCTCGATCGTGCGCCGCGTCTCTGCCCCCACGGGGACGCGCGCCCACAGCGACTGTCTTCCTTCCGCGGCTGTCACGCCCGCCAGTTGCTCGATGCGCTCGGCAAATTTGGCGTCGAAGGGTTGCGTGTAAATGATAGCGTCGGCCAGCCGGGCCTCCTCTCGGTCGCTGTGAAACTCGCGCAACATCAGCGTCTGCGTCGCCATGATGGCGCCGACGGCGTAGACGCCCACCGCCACCGCCAGCGACACGATCAATGTGCGCATGCGGTGGCTCCAAAGATCGCTGATCACTTTACGCCAACGAGGTCGAATCATCGTTTATTAACCGAACTGTCCTGCCTTCACATTCTATTGCTTAGTCTCATCTTATCCATCATGCCATACCTCGTTGTGTTTGTGAGAGTTGGCATTCAGCCGGTGTAGCGTAGCGTATTGTAAGGCAAATTCGCCGTGGTCGACCTTCCAGGTGAAAGATTTTGGATTTGCAAAGACAGGAACTGTTCCCAAAATAGCCTTGACAGAGAACGCACCGTGTCAGAATATCCTTGTAGCGGGAAAACAACCGGCAAGTCACAGACAACCGATGGCTGATTTGAGCAATCCGCACGATCGATACTTTCGCAAGACGTTGGCGCGACCGACCGCAGCGCGCGATTTTTTTGAGATTATTATTTGCCGACCGAAGTGGCGGCGCTGCTCGATCCGGACGAAACGCTGAATTGATGCGTGACTCATTCGTCGATCCAGAGTTGCACGAGCACTTGTCCGATTTGCTCTACCGCGTCCGTCTGCG
>JANWYX010000401.1 GCA_025055055.1 Caldilinea sp.
GGCTGCGCGCGTCGACGGCGCCGATGGCTGGCAAGTGCTGCGCCATATCACCTTCCCTCTCATGCGGCCGGTGATCCTGGCCAGCCTCCTGATCCGCATGTTGGATGCCTTCAAGGTGTATGAATATGTCTACGCCATCACGCGCGGAGGGCCAGGCGAAAGCACCGAGACTATCCAGTATCACATCTACCGCGTCGGCTTTCTGTACTACCGCGCCGGCGAGGCCGCAGCTATGGCGTATGTCCTGATGGCAGTTATTCTCCTCTTTGTCCTCGCGCTCTTTTATGTCGTGCGCAGGGAGGCGACCTCGTGAAATTTCGCCGTTATGTAGGCGACGCTGCGGCGGTGTTCATTCTCTGCGCAGCGCTTGTCGCCGTCTTCTTTCCATATATCTTTATCCTGATCGCATCTTTGAAGGACGCAGCGACGATCAACCGTCCATTGGACTGGAGCTTCACGCCGACCCTGGTCAACTGGGCGGCGGTGGTGCGCTCCGACATCCCTCGGCAGGCGTGGAACAGCCTGATCGTCGGCGCGTTGACGGCCGCCATCTCGCTGGCGACCGGAGCGCCGGCCGCCTACGCCTTTTCCCGCTTTCGCGTCGGCGGCGACGCAGCCAGATTTGTCGTGCTCTCTGCGCAGATGTTACCGCCTGCGGTGCTGATCGTGCCACTCTTCTTGCTGATGTACAATATTCGCCTGCTCAACACCCTCTGGGCAGTGACGGCCGCGCACCTGACCTTCATCCTTCCCTTTGTCGTCTGGTTTCTGATCGGTTTCTTCGACGACATCCCGCGCGACCTCGAAGAGCAGGCAATGGTGGATGGCAGCACGCAATGGCAGGCGTTCTATCGCGTGCTGCTGCCGACCGCCCGACCTGGACTGGGAGCAGCGGCCCTCTTTGCCTTCATTCTGTCTTGGAACGACCTGTTCTACGCGCTGTTGCTCAGCGGAGGGGACAGCCGTACCTTGCCGGTGGGCGTCGCCGGCTATTGGACCTTTCGCGGAGTGGAGCTGGGACAGATGTCCGCCGCCATTCTGCTCTCGATCACGCCGATGATCGTCTTATCGTTTCTCGTGCAGCGCTATCTGGTGCGCGGCTTTGGAGGAGGGATTGTCAAAGGATGAATCCGCTCGATGTGGCGTTGGAGGCAGCATACGTCGCCGGGGAGCTGCTGCGCGAGGGATGGCGACGGGGAGGGTTCGCCGTCGAGCCGAAGAGTGCTCAGGAGCTTGTCACCGAATATGACCGGCGCTGCGAGGCGCTCATCATTGACATCCTACAGAAAACATTTCCGGCCTACGCCATCCTTGGGGAGGAAAGCGGCGCAGGCAAGGGGACGCAGACGCATAATCGGTGGATCATCGATCCGCTCGACGGCACCACGAACTTTGCACGGGGCTATCCGCTTTTCGGCGTTTCGATTGCGCTTGAACGCAGTGGAGAGGTGGTCGTCGGCGTCGTCTACAACCCACTCGCCGATGAATGCTTCACAGCCGAGAAAGGCGCGGGCGCCGCGCTCAATCAGAAATCGATCCGTGTGGCGTCTACCTCTTCCCTGGCTGCCGCAGTTGTCGCCTCTGGCTTTCCCTACGACGCCTGGACAAGCGCCAACGACAACACCGACCTAAGGAGAATCATGGTCAAACGGGAGTTGACGGTGCGTTGCGACGGCGCAGCGGCACTCGACCTGTGCGCTGTGGCTTGCGGTCGCTTCGACGCCTATTGGGAGCACGGCCTCGCAGCCTGGGACATCGCCGCCGGTGCGTTGATTGCGCAGGAAGCCGGGGCGCTTGTGACCGATTACCGAGGAGGCGATGCATTTCTGCGCCGAGGGGAAGTGATTGCGGCGCCGGCGGCGCTGCACGCCGAGATTGTGGCGCTCTTTGGGTAGCGACGGCGCTCCCTTCTCCCCCTCTCCCGGCATTGAGATCCCGACATTGGGAAAGGGGTAAGGGGTGAGGGCCCACCCACAACGGCGATGAAACCTACACGATCACATCCATCGGCGCGCCGGCCTCGCGGTTGAAGCCGGCCCAAGCGCGAGCGTACAAAAACGGCAAGCGCCTTGTGGAGGGCAGCGCGACGACGCGCATCAACCAACGCTCTTCTGCAGCCATTGCGCGACGGAATCCCTCTTCGACGATCTGTCGCCGCCGCTCCGTCGATGCGTCGCAATAGGCCAGCGCCTCTTCAAACAGCTCCTGCTCCAGCGCCGCCCGCTCCTCCTGAAGGATCGCAATGCGCTGCGGATAGTCGCGCAGGATGGAGCGGTGGAGCCGTTCATGCCGCCAGAAAAGCGAATGCGGGTCATAGACGCCGGTGGGAGCAGGGCCGACGCTCTCCGGCAGAGGTGTGTCGACCCACAGCGGTTTGAAGATGCTTGTGCAGGGCGCAGCGGTTCCGGTGACGAAGAGCAGCGGACGTCGGGGATGCAGATAGGCTACCAGCGAACCGGTCGTCTGGCTGCGGCGCACCGGGCCATAGCCGGCATGCATACAGACGGTGGCGCCCGTCAGACCCTGTGCAGGCGACCAGTCCGGGCCGGCCTCCGGCGCATGGAGACGCAGCGCAGCCATCATCGAGGCAGGGGTGGCGCGTCCGCCGGCGCTCTGCAGTGCCGCCGTGGTCGCAGCGCAACGCTTGCGCGCATCGCTGAAGCGCGTGTACAAGAAGTCTGAATAGGCGCGGCCGAAGTTGAACTCTGCTTCTGACCGACACCACCCCCGTTCGACCGCGTACCTGACCAGGTCGGGCGATGCCATGTCCCACTCGTTGCCCAACGTGATGGCGTTAGAGATCGAGTAGCTACCCTGCACGCGCTTTGCCGCCCAGCGCTTGCCGACCGTCTCCAGCACCCAGGCGTCCGTTGGATCGGCGATCAGAAAGCTGTTGTGGTAGTAAAGGCGGCGTTGGAAGCCGCAGTTGCCACCCTGGCCGTGCTGTTCCAGCAGCGCCGTGATCACCTCTACCGCCTCCTGCGCCGTAGCCGCCCGCTCCAACCCCAGGCGCAGCAGGTCCATGCCGAGCAGTCGCTCCTTTTTTTCATACGGCTCGCGTGTAAAGAGTGCCTCGTTGCCGATGGCGACGCCGTGCTCGTTGACGCCCATCTCTGCGCCCCAAATCCAGAAGGGTTTGGCCAGCGCCACGGCATAGGTGTGCGCGACCTGCTCGATCTCGATGTAGGTGCAGCGCACGCGGCTGCCTGGCGCATGGTCGAGGGCCGGGACCACCATGAGATGGTGCGCCTCGTTTGGTTCCCGGTCGGAATTTTTGGCGAAAAGCGCGACGCCCTCCGCCGTCGCCTCCGGCGTCATCACCAGCGTGTCGCACATGGCGCGTTCACCTCCATTCGCACAGCGCCTCTAGATAGGCCGCCGAGCCGTCGCGCAGCCATCCGTCGAGCTGCGCTACCTCCTTGAGCTGCTGCCCGCGCAGCCGCGGGACGGCTACAAAAGCGCAGTTGAAACCGGGCAGTGTCGTCATATCGCCCCACAGCTTTTCAAACTGTGTCACAGGATAGACATCCTCCTGTCCTTTGCCCCAGCGCTTTTTGACATCCTTGAGGGTGATGTAGGTGGGCATTCTTACCGCTACATTGCGCACCGACGTCGCGACTTTATCGGCGTCAGCGAGGTCGGTGCGTGCCAAGCCAAAGGCGGTCAGCAATTGATCGAGGTCGATCCAATAGGTGGCCGAATTATAGTAGGTCAGATTGAATTCGACCTCCTCGCGTGGCATAGCCAGCCCTTCCACCAACCGCAGCCTGCCATCGACGCGCGCCAAGCCGCCGCCGCGGTCGTCGATGCGCCGCGTGATGATCTCGGTCGTCATCGCTGCGCCGCGATCGATATGCCAGCCTAGCAGCGTCGGATCGACGTCGGCGCCCAGGGTGTCGATATTGTGCACCATCAGCCAGCGCAATCGGGGTCGCTCCTCCAACAACTGCGCTAATACGCCGTTGCGCAGCAGGTTTGGAATTTCATACCAGTGCCCAACCGGGTGCAGGCACTGCAGTGGCTCGTTATCGGTGTAGTCTGCCCCTTCGCCCATCTGCTGCGCCCACTGGATCAGTGCGGCGTGCAAGCTTTCGCGCACCTTCTGCGCCTGCTCGTCGAGCAGTTGCTGCGGCGTCTCCTCCCAGGCAAAGCGCAAATCGCGCGTCATCGGCACCAGCCGCAGACCGACGGCCCGCCCGGGTGAAAGCAGCAGCGGGCCTGCATAGCCGTAGTTCTGTTCGCGGCGCAAAAACTCGGCGATCGGCTCATGCGTGAGGTAGCTGGTGGTGACGATGTGCACGAGCGGCGTGCCGACCAGACGGCTAACGCGTCGGCTCTTAGCCAGATGCACCTCGATGAAGTTGCGATGTTTGCCGCCGATGCGCGCAAAGGGATTGAGCGCCTTTACCACGCCGGCGCCCTTCGTCCAGCGGCTGCCTGCCCCGCCTGCCAGCGTGACCACCGCCGCTGCGCCCGCAGCCAGCGCCTCCAGACCGATCTGCTGGAGTCTGGCTTGCTCCTTTTCTGAAAGGCGCGTAATGTCGTTGACATCGTCGGCTGCGACGTCTTCGATGACGGTGCGCACAGGCAGGCGATTTTGCGCCAGCCCGATGCGCCCGCTGCGTAGGTCGGCGCGAATTTGTTCATGCTGGATGCGGTCGAAGCCGTTGGCTTCGAGCAAGGCGGCGAGGCTCTGCTGACGGTCGATCCCCTGCTCGCGCGGGGGCAGCAACTGATCGAACAGCGCCTGAACCATGCCCGTCAGGGCCGGCTGCGTGCGCGCAGCGGCGCCAAAAGCTTCCAGCTCGGCGCGACGGAAGGGCGATAGGCTGCGCTGTTCATGGCGAATCAACGCCGGCGCGGTCAACATGTAATAGCCTGCCGGCATCAACGCCTGCTCTCCCGTGCAAAGCTCTGCCCACGTCCCGCGCTCGTTGATGGCGAAGTCATAGACCACCGGCTCCATGGCGAATGGGACGGCGCGCTCTAGGTTGCGCTTGACCGTGCGCATTGTCTCCTCGAGCCAGCTTTGCGCTTCGGGCTTGCGCCGCGGGTCGAAGAGAAAACCCATGCCGCCGCCCGCCATGCCGCCCAGCATCCAAAAGCCCCAAAAGTCGTCGCCGAAGGCGGCGCGGGCGCGCTCGATCAGTGTTTCGGTGTAGAGATTGCTCGCCCAAGGAATAATGGTCTGAATCGGGCCGCGGAAGTTGCGCTCCGTGCCCTGGCCGATCCCGCGGATGTCTCCTTGGCGCAGGAGGTCGGTGAGCCGGTCGAAGAGGTGCATTGCCTCCTGGCGACCTGCCCATTCGGCCTCGCTGCGCAGCAGATACTTCTCGGTCACCATTTCCAAAATAGGGCCGACGTCTTGCGCCATGCCGCCATGCACAAGCACGAGGCTCTCTTGCAGCCGCCGTCGCGTCTCCGGCGTCACGACATCCGGGCCGAGGATCGTGTGACGCGGCAGCAGCCGCCCGCGTGAAACACCGTATTCCGGATCGCCTTCGCCGGCTTCGACGCCTTCGATCAGCTTGACGCCGGGCCAGACGCCACCGGAATCCTGCCAGCCGCCGCCGGAGCCGCCGAGCCACTCGCCTAGGATGGCGCGTGCAGCCACCACACGACGCTCCTCTTCGGAAAGGGGACCGGTGAGCGACTGTGCCTGACCTGTGGCGCGCATGCAGACGGCGATCAGCGAGGCAAGCAGCGTGGTCGAAACCGCCAGCCGCGAGCCTTTGGGGATGCCGTTGACCTGGCTGACCAGCTCAATGCCGTAGCCTGGCCGGATCATCCGCCCCAGCAGGTCGGCGAGCGACTGGCCGGAGCCTTCGACGCCGGGCGGGACAATGCCCGAGGCGATGACCGCAGCCTTAAGCAGCCCCAGATAATCTCTGGCGAAATCGAACACCTCGGCCAGCGCGCTGATTTCGGCGACTGCGCCCAGGTCGACGCTGACCAGGCGGAGAACGGGCCGGTCGATGACGCGAAAAAAGCTCTCCACCGGCGGCCGGGGTCTGCCGTCGCCCTGCCCGCGCACCGCCAGGTCAATGGAGATATTAAGCACACGCGCGCCCTCGGGGTAATCCATGCCCAGAAAGAAAATGTCGCTCCAGCCGCTGTGGCTGAGGTCCATGCGCACAGGCGTGGCTTCGTGGAGAATAGGGAAAAGACTCGCAGAGGGATGGGGAGAAGCGAGGGTGGGGGAAGGCGTCGCCCTGTCTCTCCACGCTCCCACGGACTCATTCCCCCACCTCCCCACGTTCAGATACAGCTCCTCACGCACGCGCAGCGGTTGATCCGCCGGATGGCCGATGCGGAACATCCATTGGTTGCCGCGCACGGAGCGCACGCTGCGTCGCACCTGGTCGGCGAGCGTCTGGAAACCGAGGCGGTGGTAGGCTTCGGCCAGAGCGCTGGCGACGGCGTCGCCGAGCGGGGCGGCCAGAAAGAGGTCGATCGCCTCTTCGAAGCGGCGCTTGAGCAGGTTGTCGTAGCCTTCAAAAGGAATCAGACCACCCGGCCGCAGCTCCGATTTTTGGGGAAGATGAAAGCGATAGAGCGCGTACAGAAAGAAGAGCGCGCGCACGCGTTCATAGAGATTTTCGCTGCGTCGGCGAAAGGCATCGAGGGCTGCGCATTCGCGGCGTAGCTCGTCGAACGAGGCGCGACGGCAGAACGCGTCCAGCGAACGGTTGCGCACTTGCGGGTCTTGCGCGGTGATGATCTGGATCAGTTGGCTCATGATTGTGGAGCGGATAATGCTTGCAATGGGAATGTACAGTGGTGAACGTTGATACAGGCATTGTAACTCAGGTGGGGTTTGTATAACAATTGTGTGATTTCATCGATCTTTGAGCCGTCGAACAGGGCCTCTTGTAGGCGAGAGGATGTTCTCCGCTCCAATACATGGATGAGCTGAAGCGAGCGCCGATCTGAAGGCGAAGGAATCTCTTCTTCTTTTGTGAACTTTACGGTTGAGCAGTGGTGATATTGACCCGTTTTGATGGAAAGAAAGTTAAGCACCAACCGCCTTCTGCGCACTGAGGGTGCTCAAATGACGCCGTTCAAATTCCACCGGACTCAGGTAGCCAAGAGCCCAATGGCGACGACGCAGATTGTAAAAGCCTTCGATGTAGAGGAAGATGGCGTGATGCGCAGCACTGTGCGAAGCGTAGGACTGCTCCTCGACGAGTTCGGTTCTGAGCGTGGCCCAGAAGCTCTCCATCAAAGCATAGTCGTAACAATTGCCTCTGCG
>JANWYX010000424.1 GCA_025055055.1 Caldilinea sp.
AGCTGTGGTACCTGGTGCGCGGAGAGCGCGGCGGCGTCGCGATCGAGGGGTGGGCGCCCTCGCGCTACGTTCAGGTCTTCAGCGACAATGTGCGCGGCCGCATCGACCGCGGGGACACAGGTGAGCTGACGCTGCGCTATCTCCGTTCCATGATCGGCGACCGCTTCTTCTGGCCTGCCTTGTGGACGACGCTGTTGCTGATGGCGATCATCATCCCGGTGCAGTTCGTGTTGGCCATCATCATGGCGCTGATCATTCAACAGCAGTTGCGCGGCAACACCTTCTTTCTCTATGTCTTTGCGATTGCGCTCGGCGTCTCGGAGCTGGCGGTGGGCATCGTCTGGTACGCCATCTTCACGCAGAACGGCTATCTAAACAGCATCCTCGTCAGCCTCGGCTGGCTGGCTGCGCCGATCCCTTATCTCACTGCCGACACGCGCCACTGGATCATCGTCGCCGTCTGGCTGGCGGAGATCTGGCGCGCCACCGCTCTCGTCATGGTGATCGTGGTGGCGGGACTGCAGGCGATCTCGCATGAAATTCTGGAGGCCGCCGACCTGTTTGGGGCCAACCTGTGGAAACGCGTTCGCTACATCATTTTGCCGATGCTGAAGCCGAGTCTGCAGGTGGCGTTGATTTTGCGTACGATCCTGGCCTTGCAGGTCTTCGCCGTAGTGATTGCGCTGAGCGGCGGCGACGTCGTCACGGTGCTGGCCAACGAGGCCTATCGGCAGTATTACACGCTGCGCAACGTCAATGTCGCTGCAGCTTACGCCGCCCTGATCCTGTTGTTGTCGATGTTCAGCGCCGCCGTCTATCTGCGCATGGTGCGCAGCCATGAGGAGATGCAAGAATGAGCGTGACCGGAAACATCGCCGCTGCGCCGGTGCGGGCCTCCGAAGAAATGTTGCGTGTGCGTCAGCGCGCGCTGCTGCGCCACCGCATCCAGCGCGGGCTCGTCTATCTGTTGGCGATTGCGCTCTGTCTGTGGGTGCTGGCGCCGATCTGGTTCATTGCCTCGATGGCGCTGACGACGCCGGCGACGGTGCGCACCTTTCCGAAGGGTGTGCTGCCCTTCATCCCCTTTTCGTTCGATACCATGCACTTTTTCCTGACCTCGCAAGGGATCATCCCCGGGCTGATCAACAGCATCGTGGTGGCGCTCATCACATTGGCGCTTTCCACGGTCATTGCTGCGCCGGCCGGCTACGCCATTTCGCGCTTTCTCTTTCCGGGACGCGACTTCTATCGCCTCTCAATCCTGGCCGTGCGCGCCTTTCCGGTGGTGATCCTGGCGATCCCGTTGGCGGTGGTCTTCATCAATGTCGGCATCTATGACAGCGTCTACAGCCTGGCGCTAATGCACACGGCGCTGACGCTGCCCACGACCATCCTCGTGATCGGCAGCGTCTTCGCCAGCATCCCCTACGAGCTAGAGGAGGCGGCGCAAGTCTATGGATGTACGCCTCTGCAGGCTTTTCGCTCCGTCGTGTTGCCGCTGGTGGCGCCGGGGATTGCGGCCTCGGCCATCTTCACCTTTGTGATGTCGTGGAACGAAGTCTTCGCCGCCAGCATTCTGACGGTGCGCAACCGCACGCTGCCCGCCCAGGTGTTGGCGACGCTCAACCAGTCGTCCGAGCCCTATCAGTTCGCCGGCGCATTTTTCATGATGATTCCAGCGCTGATCTTCATCTTTCTGATTCGCCGATATCTCTTCAACATGTGGGGACAGATCTCCAAGTAAATTACTGCGGAGCCCGACCGATGGCTGCTATCCGAATCGAGAATGTAACGAAAAAATTCGGCAATTTTGTCGCCGTCGACAATGTGACGTTGATCGTCGAAGATCAGGAGTTCATGGTGCTATTGGGGCCGAGCGGCTGCGGCAAGACGACGCTGCTGCGCGCGGTGGCCGGGTTGGGCATGGCCGACAGCGGTCGCATCTGCATCGGCGATCGCGACGTCACCTACCTGCCGCCGCGCAAGCGCGGCATCTCCATGGTCTTTCAGAGCTACGCCATCTTTCCCCACATGAACGTCTACGACAACATCGCCTTCGGCCTCAAGATGAACAAGTTCGACAGAGCCGAGATCGACCGTCGCGTGCGCGAGGCCGCCGAGCTGCTGCACATCGAAACGATGTTGGAGCGCTACCCCTCCAAGTTGAGCGGAGGTCAACGCCAGCGCGTGGCCGTGGCGCGCGCCATCGCCATGAAGTCGCAGGTGTTGCTGATGGACGAGCCGCTCAGCAACCTCGATGCGCTGCTGCGGCTGGAGATGCGCGCCGAACTCAAGCGGCTGCTGTCGGAAATCAAGGCGACCACCATCTACGTCACGCACGATCAGATCGAAGCGCTGAGCATGGGCGATCGCATTGCCGTGATGCGTGAAGGAAAGATCCTCCAGTGCGACCATCCGACTGTAGTCTATGACCGACCGGCAACCGATTTCGTGGGCGGATTCATCGGCAACCCACCGATGAACTTCCTCGACGCCCAGGTGCAGCGCCGTGACGGGGCGGTGGAGGTCGCCATCGGCGACTTTAAGTTAAGACCGCATCCGCTCATGGAGCCGCTGTTGCGCACCTACGACGGCAAGCCCATCGTGATCGGCATCCGCGCCGAGAACATGGAGGCGCTGGCCGCGCCCGCCGATGATGCGCTCAAGGTGCGCGTGCTGGTAGTGGAGCCGCTCGGCGCGCAGAATCTGCTCACGGTCAAGATCGGCGCCAATATCGTCAAAGTCTCCACCCATCCCTCCTTCGAGGTAGCGCCCGATCAGGAGCTTTGGCTGCGTTTCCCGGCGGACAAGATTCGCTGGGTGGACCGGGAAAGCGGCCGGGTGCTCTATCCGGAGCTGAACTGACTTCAGCCTTACACGGGCGGCGGGTTGCGCTCCTTGAAGCCCCGCTGATGCCAATAGGGATAGGGCGGCGTCACTGCACTGGCGGCGTCGAGACGGGCGATCTGCTCCGGCGTCAGCGCCCAGCCGACGGCGCCGAGGTTCTCGCGCAGTTGCTCCTCGGTGCGCGCGCCGATGATCACGGTCGCCACCGAAGGGCGTTGCAACAGCCAGTTGATGGCGATCTGTGGGATGCTTTTGCCCGTCTCCTGTGCAATTTCGTCCAGCGCATCGACCACGCGAAAGAGATATTCGTCGTCGACCGGCGGGCCACCCGCCTTCGCCACCTGGCTGCGCAGCCGGCTCACCTCCGGCAGCGGCGAGCCGCGACGAATCTTGCCGGTCAAGCGCCCCCAGCCCAATGGGCTCCACACCACGGCGCTCACCTTCTGATCGAGCGCGAGCGGCATCAGTTCCCACTCGTAGTCGCGGCCGATCAGCGAGTAATAGGCCTGATGCGCCACATAGCGCGCCAGGCCGTATTTCTCCGAGACGGCCAGCGACTTCATCAGATGCCAGCCGGAGAAGTTGGA
>JANWYX010000431.1 GCA_025055055.1 Caldilinea sp.
TCACCCCCTGAGCACGTTCGACGACCTGCTGGTCTACTTGGCACGTTATACAAGCCCGGGCGATACGATCACGCTCACCGTCGAGCGCCAGGGACGGACGATGGAAATTCCTCTTACGCTGGCGGCCCGGCCGCGCTGACTCGACCATTTCGAGGTAGAGAGGCGTTCAGCGTTCTGTTTCAATCCACATCTGACGCCCATCACTCTGCACGTGGATGCGACCCTGCCGGTCGGTGCGTAAAACTGTGCTGCCCTCCAGCTCTTTCAATACCTCGGGATGAGGATGGCCGTAGTCGTTGTCGGCGCCCACCTGGATCACGGCGACCTGAGCCGCTACATTTTGAACAAAATCAGGTCCGGTGCCGGTGCGGCTGCCGTGATGGCCCACCTTGAGCAGCGTTGCCTGCAGTGGACTTCCTTGCGCCATCATCGACTCTTCGCTGGTCAGGCCTGCGTCGCCGGTCAGCAAGGCACTGAAGTCGCCGTACACCAGTTTCAACACCAGGGAATGTTCATTGTCGACGTCCTTCGCCTGGACGCCCTCCGGCGGCGGCCATAAGACCCACAGCGCTACGCCGTCGCCCAGATCCAGCCAGCTTCCTGCTCCTTGCTCTAGCACCGTCACGCCGTTGGTGGTCATACGTTCTCGCCAGAGAACGGCGTCGGGATGCTGCGCAGCGTGAGACGTGTACATTGCAAAGTTCACCCGATACCGGGTCGGTGCTTCCGTCTGCGCCCACATGTGATCGCCGTCAGGGTGCGTTAGCACCAACAGGTCGATCGTGCGATCCCAAAAGGGCATCACTGCGCCCAATTCGGCGAAGAGCGTCTCCGGGCTGGCTCCGCCGTCGACCAAAACCTGGCGCCCCGACGGCGTCTGGATGAAAATGCCGTCCCCCTGGCCTACATCAAGAAACCAGAGATGCAATCGCCCGTCCGGCAGCGAAGCCACCGCCGTCCAGGCCAGCACGGTCGTCATGGCCAGCCCCATCGCTGCTGTCGGGCTGACCAGTCGGCTCCATCGGACGGCGGCGCTCCGCCAGTCAAGCGAAGTCAACAAAAATCGCCAGCGCGGCTGCGTCTTGACAGCGACGAGGAGAAGATAGGTGGCGAGCAGTGCTGTTGTGTTGTAACCGACAATCTCCAGGCTGGCGCCCGGCAGCGAGGCCGTCCATTGAACGATGTGAACCGTCCACGCCAGGCACAGCCAGGGCAACGCCAGAATGATGCGTCCAATCGGCTCGAGTCCTACGATGCCGGCGGCTGCGCCGGCGCTGCCCACCAGCATGATCGGCGGCTGGGCAGGCAAGATCAACAGGTTGGTGAGCAGGCTCACGATGCTCAGCCTGCCAAAATAGTAGACGACCAGCGGCATCGTAGTCAGGTTGGCGGCCAGCGTCACCATCAGGCTCTCCTCGAAGAAGGAGCCGACCGGTCCACGGGCAAAGGCGCTCAGATGGAGCGCCGAAAGCGTTTTGCGAAATCCGGTGATCAGATCGGGCGCCACGAGGATGAGGCCGGCCGTGGCCGCGCTGCTCAATTGCAGACCCACGTCCCACAGCGCCAGTGGGTTAAGCAGCGTCATCAGCGCACAGGCCGCGCCCAGGCTGACCAGGGCTGTGCTGCGACGGTTCATGCCCGCTGCAACCACTGCCAGGCTGCCCATCACGCCGGCGCGCATCACCGCTGCATCCCCGCCCACCAGCAGCGCATAACAGGCGATGCCCGCCACCGTAAACCAGACCGCCCGTCCGCCTCCGACAATGCGCACCATCAACGCCATGATCACGCCCGCAATCAGGGCCACGTTCGAGCCGGAGATGACGATGACGTGCGAGCTGCCGGTGGCGTTGAATTGATCGTACAGCTCGTCTGGAATGCCCGATTCGATGCCGAGCAACATGCCGTTGGCCAGGGCGGCGTACGGCTCGGGCAGCGCCCGGTTCAGAAAGTGCTCCCCGCGCGCCCGTACGGTGTAGAGCGCAGCAAGCAGCGGATTGCCCTGAGGCGGCGCCTCCATCACTTCGATGACCGCCCCGTAGAGCACGCTGTGAACGCCTTTACGCGCCAGGTATTCTCGAAAGCTGAACGAGTCGAAGTCCGGCGGCGTCGCCAGCCGACCGGTGACGCGCACCGGCTGGCCGTAGCGATAACGCTCGCGAATGCCGGTGCTGAGCCGCACTTTTCCGGTCACAGCGCGTTGGACACCGTCGATCTCAAGCGTATGCACATGGATCACCAGCCGCTGCTTGACGTCGGCGACCAGCGGGTAGCTGTCCACAAAACCGAGCAGCGTTGCTTTGGGTGCGCTGCGCTCGAACGCTCTGTCGGCGGGGAGATTGTAATAGGCCAGATCGTCAGGTGTCCAACAGGAGGTGAAGGGATGGCCCGCATAGCGCAGCGTCCCTGCTGCGGCGCACAGCGCCAGCGCCAAAAGCAGTCCCGGCGCAACGGAGGAGCGAGGCGGCTCAAAACCGGCGCTTGTCGGCCAGCGCATGGTTGCAGATGCGCTTATCTCGCTGCGTCGACGCAAGAATAACGTAAGCGGCAAAAGCCCCAACGGAACGAGCCAGAGCCATTCCGGCAGGGGACAGCGCACGCCGAGCCGGTCGAAGATTGCCCGACCGATCAGGATGCCGGCCATGTAGGCCAGGGAGCCGTAAAGCAAAGCCATCGAAGTCTCCAAGATCGATGAGGAGCGGAGAAGGATGCATCGCTCTCCCCAGCATAGGGCGCTCGGCGATGGAGGCAAGCGACAAAATATGCATTATGGGCTTTCTGTTTGATTTGGCTTGAAGTCTGGCGGCGTCGGTGCAACGAATCGACGCTCGACGCCGAAAATCTGCGCAGGCAGGATGATGGAGTGGGCGTGGAGCATCAGCCGGGGAGCAGAGTGCGCCGCACCGTAGAGACGATCGCCTAGGATCGGTGCCCCGAGATAGGCCAGATGCACGCGCAACTGGTGCGTGCGCCCCGTCTCCGGGAAAAGACGCACCCACATGCGCTCGTCGTCGGCGGCGAGCACTTCGTAGCGGGTGACCGCGCGCTGCCCGCCTCGCTCCGTCGCCTCCATCTGATCGCGGCGGCGCTGGCTGGGGCGCAGACGCACATCGATCACGCCGCGCTGCGCCAGACGGTTGGGCGCAGCCACTACGGCGATGTATTCCTTGTGCACCAACCCCTCCTGGAAAGCGCAGGCGAGCAAGGCGTTGATCTCGCCCCCGCGCGTCAACAGCACTACGCCGGAAGTGTCGCGGTCCAGGCGGTGAAAGAGCGTGAGCTGCCCGAAATGCGCTGCAGCCAGTTGCAACAGAGACGGCCGGTCCAGACCGCGCCGCGGCTCGCAGAGCAGACCGGTCGGTTTGTTCACCGCCAACAGGTCGCCTTCGTCGGCGATAAGCCAAGCGAGATCGAACTGTTGGGGATGGGAGGGCAGCGCAGCGGGTGTGCGGTGAACGGTGATGACATCGCCGTTGGAGACGAGCCAGGAAGCCAGCCACACTGTGCGCCCGTTGACTTCCACCCGGCGCTGGCCGATCAAGCGTTGAATGGCCTGGCGCCCGCTTTGGGGATAGCGGGCGCGCAGGACGCGATCAAGACGTTGAGGTACGGGCAAGTCGTCAACGACAAAGCGCTCGGCCACCGACGATTCAGGATGACGAGTTCAAGACTGCAGCGATTGCGCTGCAGAGATAGTCCATATTTTCTGCCGTCATGCCGGCCACGCTGATGCGACCGGAGCTGACGGCGTAGATCGAATAGCGTTCGCGCAGAGCTTTCACCTGTTCCGGCGTCAGGCCGGAGAAAGAAAACATGCCGCGCTGCCGAGCGATGAACGAAAAATCCTGCGTGACACCTTTTTCCTGAAGCGTTTCGACGAATAGATGGCGCATGGTGTTGATGCGTTCGCGCATCCGGCGCACTTCGTCCTCCCAAAGGCGCCTCAGCTCCCCGTCATTCAACACGGTGGCGACGACCGCCGCGCCGTGCGCAGGTGGGTTGGAATAGTTGGCACGCACCACGCGCTTGATGTGGCTTAGCGCAGTTTCTGCGGCTGCAGGCGAGCCTGCCACCACCGTCAGTGCACCGACGCGTTCATTGTACAGTCCGAAATTTTTAGAATAGGAGCTGGCGATCAGCAGTTCTGGGCAGTGACGCGCCAGAATATGCAAGCTGCGCGCATCCTCCTGCAAACCGTCGGCGAACCCCTGGTAGGCGAAATCGACGAGTGGCAGCAAACTGCGACGCGCCAACACTTCGGCGACCTCCTCCCACTGCGCTGGAGTGAGATCTACGCCGGTAGGATTGTGGCAACACCCATGCAACACGACGACGTCGCCGACCGGAATCTGACGCAGCGCTGCCATCATTCCATCAAAATCAACGCCGTTGGTGGGCTTGTCGAAGTAGGGATAGGTCGCCGTTTTGAGCTTCGCCGCCTGGAAGACGTTCGGATGGTTGGGCCAGGTCGGGTCGCTCAGCCAGACCGTTTTAGCGTCCAGCGTGGAGGCGATGAAATCCGCCGCCACACGCAGCGCGCCGGTTCCCCCCGGCGCCTGCACCGTGACCGCGCGTCTTTCGCGCACGACCCCATGATCCTCGCCGAAGAGTAGCGCCTGGGTGGCGTTGCCAAAGGCAGGGTCTCCTTCGATGGGCAGATAGTTTTTGGTCTGCTCGGTTGCAAGAAGTCGCTCCTCAGCGCGCTTGACCGAGTCCAACACAGGCGTGCGGCCTTGGGCATCTTTGTATACGCCGACGCCAAGATTAATTTTGTTGGGACTGGGATCTTTCCTGAATGCTTCGGTGAGTCCTAAAATCGGATCCGGCGGAGCAGGTGTCAGTGAGTAAAACATTGTTAGCCCTCTTGAAAAATATTTTCCCGCTTTAAAAAATTAATCTGTGCAAATCGTTTGATTTTACGCTGAAGACGATGAATCGATAAATAGCGGCACAATCTCGAATCGCTCCACGTCCACCAGCCCTTGGTCGGTGAGCTTGAGTTTGGGAATCACTTCGAGCGCCATAAAGCTCATCGCCATGAAGGGGTCATGCAGCGGCGAACCGAGCGTCTGGGCAGCCGCAATGAGAGCATCGTAGCGGTTACGCACCTCTTCGATAGGTCGGTCGCTCATCAGGCCGGCGACCGGCAACGGCAGCGCAGCGAGCACCTTTTCGCCCTCCACGACCGCCAGCCCTCCGCCCAGTTCCGCCACGGCGCGCGCCGCCGCCATCATCGAGGCGTCGTCGGCGCCGATCACTACCAGGTTGTGATGGTCATGCGCCACCGTTCCTGCCATTGCCCCGCGACGAAGCCCGATGCCTTGAATGAAACCCACTCCCATCGCCCCACTTGCCTTGTGGCGATCGATCACCGCCATTTTGAGCACATCGTTGGCCGGATCGGCCACGGCATAGCCGTCGATGATGCGCGCCGGCAAAATGCGCTCTTCCGTGATCAGTTGACCGGGCAACGAACCGATCACGCGCATGCGCTCGCCGGTCGCCGGAACTCTCAGATCAATGGCCTCCCACCGAACGTTGACGGTGCTGCCCACCTCGGCTGGAATGGTTTCGGTCGACTCGATAGGGACGCATAGGGCGCCCTCTCGCGCAACGAGCCGTCCCCCTGCAAAGACGAGGCGCGGCCGAGGCGCCGTCAACTCGTCGAAGACGATCAAGTCTGCGCGCCGCCCGGGCGCAACGGCGCCGCGGTCGTGGAGGCCGAACCACTCGGCAGGATTGAGCGTTGCCATGCGCAGCACCGTCACCGGAGCAACGCCAAAACGGATCGCCTCGCGCACCATGGCATCGATCGAGCCCTGGTCGAGCAGGTCGCCGGGGATGCGGTCGTCGGTGCAGAAGCAGATGCGTCGGCTGTTGGCTTCGGTGACGAGAGGCAACAGCGCGTGCAGATTGTGTGCGTTGGTGGCCTCGCGGATCAGGATGTAGAGGCCGCGCGCCAGTTTTTCCTGCGCTTCCTCCACGGTGGTGCATTCGTGCTCGCTGCCAATGCCGGCCGCCACGTAGGCGTTGAGCAGTTTGCCGGAGAGCGCCGGCGCATGACCATCGCGGGGCCTGCCCTCAAAGGCAACAATCTTCGCCAATACTTCTGCATCACCGTAGACGACGCCGGGAAAATTCATCACTTCGGCCAAGCCATGCACCGTTCCTTCGGCGAGCAGCTGTGCCAGCTCCGTCGCAGTGAGCGTGGCGCCGTTGGTCTCCATGTGCGTTGCCGGCACACAAGAGGAGGCCATAATTACGACGCTGAGGGGGAGCGCAGCGCTGTTCTGCGCCATAAAGCGCAGCCCGGCCATGCCTGCCACATTGGCGATCTCGTGGGGGTCGATCACGACGGTGGTCACCCCGCGCGGCAGGACTGCGCGGGCGAACTGCGCCGGAATGCAGAGGCTGCTCTCGATGTGCACATGGGCGTCGATCAGACCGGGCGCTACATACGCTCCGTCGAGATCGATCACTTCCTGCGCCTGGTAGTTGGCTCCCAAACCGGCAATCCGATCGCCGGCAAATGCAATCGACGTCTCCTCAACTGCGCCGGAGAAAACATTCACAACGCGCGCCCCTCGCAACAGAAGATCGGCAGGCGCGTCCCCGCGCGCAACCTCCAGCAGCCGTCGCCTGTCCATCGTTTGTTTGCCCCTTTCGTTCTGTGCCTTTCGCTCGTCTATGCAACCCCATCTATCGCAAGCAGGAAAGCAGCGAGCGCATTACGATAAAACACAGTGGCGACCCTGCAAGGATTGTACCGGCACTGCGCTGAAGCCGTCAATCGACTCGAGGGCAATAATTCTCACGATTTTCATAATAATTGACACCGATCTGCCTGCGTGCTATACTCGCGACGATTCGAGGCGCACAACAGCGTGCGGCAAGGGGAAACGCGTCTGTGCAACGCCGATCAAAAAACGAATGAGTTGAGGAGCAGCGAGCGTGAGATTTTCATGGCCTTGGGGCAAAAAATCATCCGTCAAGCCTAAAATTCTTTGGGTGGACCTGGGCGATCTTGGCGACTTGGTGCATCCCAGCGGACCACATGAGCAGTGGCAGGATCACGGCCTTGGCCTGTTGCGCACGATCATGCACAACAACGGCGTTTTCACCGATCTGGTCTCGACGCGTGCGGTGACGGCGTGGGAGCAGCTTGCGAAACAGATGCAAGGCTATGAGATGCTGCTGATGAACGTGCGCAGCTACACCTTTCCGGTGGGGAAGAAATCGGCCGAGATTTTCAAGCAGGTCAACCCTAACGGCATCGTGATCGCAGGTGGTATGCATGCCACGGTGGCGCCTCATGAGATGCTCGCCATCGACGCGTTCGACCATGTGGTGCAAGGGCCTGGGGAGCTGACGATTCTCGATCTGGTCGACGACCCGGCGGCCTACCCGCGGCTGGTGCACGGCGTCGGGGCCAAATCCATGGCCGATTGGCCAATGATCAATCGTGAGCTGTGGCCCAAGCCGGTCGGCTGGCGCATCAAGCGGCGCTGGAAGTGGCGCTGGCCGCTCGAACCGGAATGCGGTTGGGGGCCGGGGCCGGTCGCCACCATCCTCACCAGTCGGGTCTGTCCGTGGCAGTGCGTCTTTTGCAACGAAAACTCCTACATCCCCAACATGGGGCGCAAGCCCGTCGATCAGGTGATCGACGAACTGAACTATCTGGATCGCAAATATGGCATCGGATCCGTCGTGATTCACGATTCGATGTTCTTTCAAAATCCGAAATGGCTGCGCGAGTGGATTGAAAAATATCCACGTAAGACCAAGCGGTGGACCTATTGGGCGGCGGGCCGCGCCGACACTGTGCGGCAATGGCCAGACCTCTTCGAGGCGCTGGTGCGCGAGACCAACTGGCGCACGATCTCGATCGGCTTCGAATCGGGCAGCGACCGCATCTTGCGGCTGCTCAACAAAGAATGCACCGAAGAAGATAACTACTTCACCATCGATTTGGTCAACCGGTTGGGCGATGAGCTAGAGGCCAAGGGAGAGCAGCCGCCGAAATTCTGGTCAAACATCATGTTGGGCATTCCCGGCGAAACGCCTGAAGACGCCTTCAAGACCATGCGCATGTTAAAGCACATGAAACGCGTCTTTCCATCGATCTCCTACTACGCCCCCTATCCCGGCTCGGCGCTGGGCTTCCAACTGATCGCCGAGGGCAAGAGCCTGATGTCGCAGGACAACTATCATCGCTTCCCGGACGATGAGAAGGTCAAGGGTGTGGACTATCAGTTCTATCGAGACTTGCTGGCCGGTAAATATGACGATGAGATCAATAAGGGGCTTCACGGCGTCGCACGTGGAGCTGAACTCTATCAAGGCGCACTGGTGAAGGCGTAAAGGGCTCTGCGGCAGGCAAAGGCAAGCCGACGGATTACGCAAGCAGGAGGAAGGCTTTGATATGAGCAGCTTTTCCAACCCACATTACATGTATCTGTTCTCGCTCAAAAACGGCAAAAAAAAGCTCGCCTACGGACAATCACCGGAAGATGCGCTGGAGATCTTGCGGATACGCCTAAGCGAAGAGGAGATGAACGAGATCTTGCCCGACCAGTATATCAAGATCAACCAGCGCGAGCTGCAGCAATACGTCCATGATCTTGGCTAGACGGTGAGCACAACCAGGCGCTCGACTTAAGGTGCAAAAGCGATTGCGGAGGAAGAGATGCGCCTTTCGGCGGAGCACCAAGACGTTCTCATCGCCATGCAGCAGGGCGATAGGCTGAAAGTGCATCGAACGGTCGATGGCGTTAAGCAATATCTGCTGCATCGTCTCAACGAGGCGGTTGCGGTCGAAATCAAGGCTGACGTGGTGGATGCATTGGTGCGCGCGGGTCTGATCGAGAGCAACATGAAGTTCCCGGCGGCCACCTTTCTATTGACGGACAAGGGCGCCGGGCTGGTCGCACGCCTCACAGGCGACAAGCGCATGCCGGTTGGTCCACGCAATTTCGGTTGATCGTCCTTGCGCAAATTATTATCATAAATTTTATAAAAATTGACGTTTTTGCCGTTTTGTGCTATAAAGAGGGCCGATCGATCGGGATATGATTGGGGATAATGATATTGGGCGCGGCCATAGATGCGTTGCGCCAAACGCTTGCGGCGAGCAAGTTTGCGTAGGATGCAAGTTGAAGATAGGCTCAGATCGTGCACGCAGTTCGCAAGCATATTCTTGAAATTTTGAAAGAGACCGGCGGCGCCACCGTCGCCGAGCTGGCAGAGCGGCTCGATATGGCGCCGGTTTCGGTGCGTCACCATCTGGACATTCTCCAGGGAGACAACCTGATCCGCGTTGGGCGTCTGGAGCGCACGGGTGGCGTCGGCCGCCCCCAACAGATTTATCAGTTGACCGACGACGCAATTGAGCTCTTCCCTAAGAATTTCGCCATTCTTGCCGCCGGGATGGTTCGGCAGCTCAAGCAAAGATTGCCGCCTGAACAGGTCGACGCAATCTTTAAGTCCCTGGCCGCCGAAATGGCAGCGGAGGCGCATGTCGAGGACCTTGAGGCGCTTCCACTGACTGAACGGTTGGAGCGCATCACGGCTTTCCTCAATGAACGAGGATACCTGGCGCGTTGGGAGGCGGCGGACGGCGAAGGCGAGGTGTACATGCTCTACAAACACAACTGCCCCTACGCAGGTATGTCCGATGAGCACCGTGAGCTGTGCATGATGGATCAATGGTTGATCGACCGGCTGGTCGGCGTGCCTTGCAGTCGTACCGCCTCGGTTGTCAACAACGACAAGTGTTGTGCGTACCAGATCGAGGCCGAAGGGGAAGTGAAGCGATCCGACGCGACTGCGCGTTGCCAGGAAATCTTGCTGGCGGCATAATGCAAAAGCGCGCTTTTACCAACGGGTGCGAAAGTTGAATGTGAGGAGATTGTGATAGGCAACGTCACCCTCTACACGAATCGCCGAGACAAAGTGACGGTTGCGCCGCTGCCGGAGGGTTTTTCGAGCGAGCCGACCTTCGACAGCTACGGTCGGCGCATCAACTATCTGCGCATCAGCCTGACCGACGCCTGCAATTTACGCTGCGTCTACTGCATGCCGGAAGACATGCATTTCCGGCCCCGCCATGAGCTGATGAGCGACGAGGAGCTGCTTTATCTGGTCAAAATTGCGGCGAGCCTGGGCGTCACCAAAATTCGACTGACGGGCGGCGAGCCGACCATCCGTCCCGGCATCGTGGAGCTGGTGCGCGCCATCGCCGCAACGCCTGGCATCCAGGACCTGGCGATGACGACCAACGGCATCCTGCTCGACAAGCTGGCGCGACCGCTGGCGCAAGCAGGGCTGAAGCGGGTCAACATCAGCATCGATACGCTCGATCCGGAAAAATTTCATCGCATCACGCGCTGGGGGCATTTGGAGGATGTGTGGCGTGGAATCCAAGCGGCAGAGGCGGCGGGGCTGACACCGATCAAGCTCAACGCCGTAATCGTGCGCCATTTCAACGACGGTCGGGATATGGTCGATCTGGCGCAATTGACCGTAGAAAACGACTGGGAAGTGCGTTTCATTGAGATGATGCCGTTCGGCGAGGTGAGCGACTTTCAGCAGACGAACGTCGTCACCTACGCCGAAATGAAGCAGCGTATCGAGGCGCATTTCGGCCCGCTCGAGGAAGTGGGCTACGATTTTATCGATCCCAGCCGTCCTTTCCGCATTCGCGGTGCAAAAGGAACGTTGGGCTTCATCAGCAGCGTGACCGAGCCGTTCTGTCAGGGGTGTGGACGCGTGCGGCTGACGGCGGACGGGAAGCTGCGTCTCTGTCTGCTGCGCGATGACGAAGTAGACTTATTGACGCCGTTGCGCGCAGGCGCAACGTGGGACGAATTGCGCGCGCTTATGCGCGACGGCATCTATCACAAACCGTGGGGACATGAACTTTCTGCAGGGAAATTCGCCCAAAATCGGGCGATGAATCAAATCGGTGGGTGATGAAGCGTGTTGCGTGTTCCGTGGTTGTCACGAAATACGCAGTGTGAAATACGCGTCGCATAAAAGAAATGAGCATCTTGTAGATTCAAGGAGACGGAGAACTATGGTTACATTGACTCCAGCGGCTGCGGAAAAGTTGGGCGGCATCATGGAACAGAAGGGCTTGAAGGAATCGCACGCCCTGCGCGTCTTCGTCAAGGGCGGCGGCTGCGGCGGCATGCAGTACGGCATGACCTTCGACATGCCGCGCGAAGGGGACGAAATCTACGAACAACATGGCTTGCGCGTCGTCGTCGACCCTACAAGCCTTTTCTATATCGACGGATCGTGCATCGATTACGTCGACAACCTGATGGGCGGCGGCTTCCACATCGACAACCCTCAGGCCGTCAGCTCCTGCGGCTGCGGCAGCAGCTTCCGCACCGCGCGCAGCCACACCGGCGAAGAGATGCCGCAGAGCTGCGGTCATCATTGATGCGCAGACAGAAGATGCGCAGCGGTTGGGATTGAGTTTCTCTATTTCACCGCTGCGCATTTTCTTTTGAGTATTCTTTTGATCGACCGGCCTGTGAACGCCTGACGTACGCTTTCGCCTATTTGCAGCTAAATTCTGCAGGACTGTGGTTGCAGCACAAACCTAGGCATTCCCAATGAAGACGCGCTATTTCACGTTAGAAGAAGCGCAGGCGACGCTGCCACAAGTGAAGAAATTGATGGAGCAGGTGCAATCCGCCAGGCGCGAGATTCTCCGTCTGCGCCCTGAAGCCCTGCCGGTAATCGAGCAGGCGGCGTTGAACGGTGGCAACAAGCTGCTGGGTGAACTGGCAGTGCACGCCATGCGGCTAGAGGAGGGCGTCCGCAGCATTATGGCGCTCGGCGCTGTGATCAAAGACATCGACGCAGGTCTGGTGGACTTCATCGGCTTGCGCAACGGGCGTGAGGTGTTTCTGTGCTGGCAATACGGCGAAGAAGAGATCGGCTACTGGCATGAACTGAACGCCGGCTTCGCCGGACGACGCCCGTTGGACGAATATATCCAATAGGGGTGCAGGAGCAAGCTTTCCTCCCGTGCCCAGGCCGGAGCCTCCCGTGAACGGGCTGAACGCCGAAATTCCGGGAAGCATGGCAAGAAGGTCGCATGGGGGGGACATCGTAAGGATCGGCTATGAGTTTATTGATAGAAACATCGCTTGAACAACGCATTCAGCAGGTTCTGGACGAGTATCGTCCCAATCTTCATATGGATGGCGGCGACGTCGAGGTGTTGAAAGTGGATGAAAACGGTGTGGCGCACCTCAAGATGCTAGGCGCCTGCATCGACTGTCCGATCAGCCTGCTGACGATGAAGCTGGGCATCCAGCGACTCCTCAAGGAACATTTTCCGGAGATTACCGGCGTTCACGCTATCACCGACGTCAGCATTCGCGACCTGTACGATCGGGAAGCAGTGATGCAAAAAAGCATCGTTCGAAATCGAAGTGCATAATTTTTCTGAACTCTTTCATAAAATTTGGACACTGTGCCGCCGCCATGTTAGAATGCGCACCGTCTGTGTTGGACAACCATCCTGATTGAAGGAGGAACAACGTGCGAGTAGCACTGATCAATCCAAGATTTCGACTCCCGATCGACACGCGGACGACCCCGCACCTGGGCCTGGCTTATCTGGCCGCCATGAGCGAACGCCGTGGAGATGAGGTGGTGATCTTCGACGCCGACGTCGAGAGCAAGCCGGTCTCCGAGTTCGTGCAGGAGTTCAAGCCCGATCTGGTCGGCATCACCGCCAACACGCCCCAGGTCAAGCAGGCATGGCGCACGGCGCGTGCCATCAAAGAAGTGCATGATTGTCTGATCGTGCTAGGCGGCCCGCACGTCAGCGTGTTGCCGGAAGAGAGCTGCGAAAAGCCCTACGTGGACATCGTCGTGCGCGGCGAGGGCGAAGAGACCTGGATCGATATCTCCAATCGGTTGGAGGCGTATCTCAAAGATCAACCGCACTATTCCACCCAGGCGTTTATGCATCCGGAAAACGAGATTTTCAACGACTGCCTGGGCATCACGTACAAGACCAGCGACGGCCGCATCCACAACAACCCGGACCGCTCGCCGATCGCCGACCTAGATAGCCTCCCCTGGCCGGCCTATCATCTTTTCAAGATGGATCGCTACACCAATCTGCAGCCTGCCACTGACCACGTCGACGGCGCCCGCAGTTTCAGCATCCTTACCAGCCGCGGCTGTCCTTATCGCTGCACCTTCTGCAGCCAGAGCATCATGCCGATCAAGTGGCGTAGCCGCAGCCCGGAAAATGTGCTGGCAGAGTGGCGCCACCTCGTCGAAGACCTGGGCGCACAGGAGATCGGCGTGCTCGACGACAGCGCAAATATTCGCGTCAAGCGGCTGGAGGAGCTGGCGCACCTGCTGATCGAGCATAAACTCAACCACGTTCCATGGATCTTCGTCAACGGCATTCGCGCCAACTTGGCCAGCAAAGAGCTGCTGGCGCTCTTGAAAAAGGCAGGGCTAAAGCGTACTGCCTTCGGTGTCGAAAGCGGTGATCCGGAAATTTTACGCTCCATCGATAAAAAGATCGACCACGACACGATCCGACAAGCGTTCAAAAACGCTAAGGAGGTCGGCCTGGAGACAATCGCCTTCATGATCATCGGTCTTCCCGGCGAAACCCGCGAGACGATGCAACGCACCATCGACTTCGCCATCGAGCTCGACCCGGTCATCGCCAACTTCTCGATGATGACGCCCTATCCCGGCACCAAAGTCTATGAAATGGTCAAACGGCAAGGACGCTTTTTGATCAACGACTGGGAGGACTATGTTTTCTTTGAGCAGAAGGCGCGCTACGAAATGGGCGAAATGACCGCCGAACTGGTCGAAGAGATGTACCGCAAGGCATATCGACAGTTCTATCTGCGGCCTTCGCCGATCCTGCGCCGCATCAAGACCAAGGATTTCTGGCTCAACCTGCCGCGCAACGTGCGCATCGCCATGAACACATTTATCCCGAAGAAGGAGAAGACCGCTTTGCGGCGAGCCGTCGAGGCGGAAGGGGCAATCTAAACCATGCGCGTCATTCTTGCAAGTCCCGAAGCCAAAGTCTGGAGCGTGCGCAAGCACATCCCGCTGGGGCTGGGCTATCTGGCTGCCGTTCTGCGCGAGGCCGGCCACGATGTGATGATTTACGACGCCTCGATCGAGGACGTAGGTGTCGATTACTACCTGGATAAGGCAGAGGCCGAGGGGCGCCCGTATCAATTGATCGGCGTCACCGCCACCACGCCGCTGATGCCCGACGCCTGGGCCATGGCGCAGCTTGCCAAAAAGCGCGGCCTGATCACCGTGTTGGGCGGCCCGCATCTCACCATTATGCCGCTCGAATCGTTGCAGCCGCCGCACGACGCCTATGTCGATTATGTCTTCAAAGGTGAGGCCGAATACAGCTTTCTGGAGCTGATCGAGGCGCTGGATGCAGGTCGCGAACCGGGCGTCATTCCAGGCATTCACTTTAAGCGCAAGGGAGAGATCATCGCCAGCCCGGAAAGCCCGATGATTCCAGACCTGGACGCGCTGCCCTTCCCGGCACACGATCTTTTCAAGATCGACAAATATACCAACCTGCAGCCGCTCACCGACGGCTTGGACCCGCATGCGCGCAGCTTCACGATCCTCACCAGCCGCGGCTGCCCTTACAAGTGCACCTTCTGCTCCAAGCCGGTAACCGGCGACACCTGGCGGGCACGCTCGGTCGAAAGTGTGGTGCAGGAGTGGAAGTGGCTGGTGAAAGGGTTGGGCGCCACGGAGATCGGCGTCACCGACGATATCTGGAACCTTAAGCTGCCGCGCGCCAAGGAGCTTTGTCGCCGCCTGATCGAAGAAGGGCTGAACACGGTACCCTGGGTCACGGTGCACGGCATGAAGGTCAACCACACCGATTTGGAGCTCTTCCAGCTTATGAAGGCGGCCGGCTGCAAGCGCGTCGGCTTCGGCGTCGAGAACGGCGATGAGAACATGCTGCGCAACGTCATCCGCAAAGGCCAGACGCTCGACCAGGTGCGCGAGGCGTTCGCCAACGCCAAGGCTGCCGGCCTCCAGACAATGGGTTTCTTCATCTTCGGCATGCCCGGCGACAATGAGGAGACGATGGAAAAGACGATCCAGCTTGCACTGGAGCTGGACCCGAAGCTGGCTAACTTCATGCTGGCAGCGCCCTTCCCCGGCACCGTGATGTACGATATGATCAAGGAGGGCGGCCAGGTCTTCGCCGACAACTGGGGCGACTTCGCCATTCACGAGCAGAAGGCGCGCTTCACGATGAACGAAGGCTATGACCCCGAACTGGTTGTGAAGAAATGGCGCGAGGCGTATCGCCGCTTCTATCTCTATCGGCCGGAGCGCGTGCTGGAGAAGATGATGTTCAAAGAAAACTGGACCAATCTGCCCAACACCTTTGCGCAGATCAAACGCTTCTTTATCGGTTCCAAAGATCAACATGCGCCTGCGCACAAGGCGGCCGCGGCGGATTGACCGGGCTGCATCGAGAAATCAAAAGCGTTCAACCGACAGCCCGCCCTTCGACTTTAGGGCGGGCTGTTGATTCGTCTGACGCAATCCACACTTGCGACAGGATACCTATATGCTCGGACTGATCCCTAAGCTGCCTCTTTACTGGGCCTTTCGCACCTTTGGCTGGCCGACGGTCAAACCCTTCTCAATTGTGATCAGCGTTTCGTTTCGCTGCAACTCCAAATGTCGCACCTGCGACGTGTGGCGCAAGCCCAACGACGACCTCTCGCTGGAGGAATGGGACAGAATCTTCGCCGGTCTCGGGAAAGCGCCTTTCTACATGACCTTCACCGGCGGCGAGCCATTTCTGCGCCCCGATCTTGACGACTTGGTGATCAGCGCCTACCGTCGCTGCCGACCGGAGGTGATCACCATCCCCACCAACGGCATGTTGACCGAGCGCATCGTCGAGAAGACGGCGCGCATGTGCCGCGAGTGTCCGAAGAGCACCATCGGCCTCAACCTCAGCCTGGACGGCATCGGCGAGGAGCATGACGACATCCGCGGGGTGGAAGGCAACTGGAAGCTTGCCATGGAAACCTGGCGCCGCCTCAAGGAATTGCAGAAAGAGCACAAAAATCTGGTGCTCACCGTGCACACCGTGATCAGCCGCTTCAACGTCTATCGCTTCCGCGAGATTCAAGAAGGGTTGAAATTTCTGGAGCCAGACTCCTACATCACTGAGGTGGCCGAGGAGCGCGTCGAGCTGGACACCGTGGGATGGGGCATCACGCCATTGCCGGACGACTACGACGAGATCGCCGATTTTCTCAGCCAGCAGGCGCGCCAGGCCCCGGCCAAAGGCATCGCCCGTTTCACCCAAGCGTTCCGCGCTCAATATTATCAACTTGCCAAGCGCGTCCTGCGCGAACGCGATCAAGTCATTCCCTGTTATGCGGGCTGGGCAAGCGCCCACATTGCGCCCAATGGCGACCTGTGGAGCTGCTGTATCCGCGCCGAGCCGGTCGGCAACCTGCGCGAGACCGACTATGACATTGCACCCCTGTGGCGGAGCCAGGCGATGGCGCAATTGCGCGGCAGCATCAAGCGCAAAGAATGCGCCTGCCCGATGGCCAACGCCAACTACGCCAACATGCTGCTCCACCCTCCAACTGTGGAAAAAGTAATGCGCTACGTTTACTTTCCGTAGCGCATCACTCACTCGAAAGAAAAAATAGTCTCATCTAATTCCCCCTCTCCCAGCCTTGGGAGAGGGGGCCAGGGGGTGAGGGCCTACTTTCCGGCACCGGGAAAGGGAGCCAAGGAGTGAGGGCCCACCGCGCTTGCTCAATTTTCCCACGCCTGCGAGCCGCAGCTACGGCGCTCCCCCTTCTCCCCCTCTCCCATCCTTGGGAGAGGGGGCCAGGGGGTGAGGGCCTACTTCCCAGCCTTGGGAGAGGGGGAAAAGGGGGTGAGGGGACCAGGGGGTGAGGGCTGCCCTGTCGCAGCCCGATTTCAAGCTTGTGTGCAGGATATTACATCCTTGCGCCAGTTGTCCGGGTACGCTCATCTCCGATCGCTGTCGATGCATGGGCGGAGGTGTTTTGCTTTTCGTAAGAAGCGCTGACGCACGCTGCTGAGCGCACCGACGCCCTCAAAGACAAATCGTAAGAGAGGGACTCAGGCATTTTCATGCTCGATCACTCGTTGCGCGTCTACAAAGATGATCTGCTCAGACCGCTGGCCATTCATCTGTATGGCGTCTCGCCCAATCTCATTACAATTGTAGCGCTCATCGTAGGCCTGCTCGCCGCCTGTGCTGCAGCCTTTCAGTGGCAATGGATTGCGCTCGGCCTCTGGCTGGCGAATCGCTTTCTGGACGGTCTGGATGGCATGGTGGCGCGCGCCCACGCGCGGCAAAGCGATTTTGGCGGCTATCTCGACATCGTGTCCGATTTTGTAGTGTACGCCGCCATCCCGATCTGCCTCTACTGGTGCAATCAAAGCCCAACCAATGCGCTGGCGCTAGCACTGCTGCTGGCGAGCTTCTACGTCAACGCTGCGTCCTGGATGTATCTTTCGGCTATTTTGGAAAAGCGCGCCCTGGGCGCCCGCACGCGCGGCGAGCTGACCACCGTCACCATGCCGGCGACGGTGATCGGCGGCGCCGAGACCATCCTGTTTTATTGTATGTTCCTGCTCTGGCCGGGTGCGCTGCCCTGGCTTTTCACGCTAATGGCGATCCTGGTCCTGGCCGGCGTGGGCATGCGTCTGCACTGGGCGAGACGTCACTTGGGAGCGAAAAACGTAGGGTGAAGGTGAGAAGAGATTTTGGATGAGGAGGAGAGCAGGAATGCAAACTGCTTTCATCACCGGTATCAGCGAAGGCATCGGCGCCGCGTTGGCGCTCCACTATGCGTCGCAAGACGTCCGCGTGCTCGGCGTTAGTCGTCGCCCCTTTCCTGCGGCGCTGGCAGACGCTCTTGCAGCCGAAGACTACGCTCGCATCGACCTATGCGCCTCGGACGCTGCTCTAAAAGTCAGGGCTTTTCTGGATGACCGCCGAGTGTATGGACTCGACGTCCTTGTTCACAACGCTGCCGTCGGCTGGTATGGGCCACTGTCAGATCAGTGCGCCGAATCGATCGATCAACTTCTGTATCTCAACCTGTATGCACCGGTCTCTTTGACCCATGCGTTGTTGCCTCGGCTGCGGGCTGCCCGCGGGGTAATCGCTTTCGTTAGCTCGGTGCATTCCGCCTTGCCGACGCCCGATTTCGCCGTTTATACGGCAACCAAAGCGGGTCTAGATGGCTTTGCGCGCAGCCTGCGTGTCGAGGAGCGCGGCAGAGTGGATGTGCTCGTCGTGTGGCCCGGCCCCACACGCACGCGGATGCACCTCAAAAGCGGCGTTCCGTCGCAACGCATCCGCAGCGACCGTTACGCCTCTCCTGAAGTGGTCGCCGCCGCCATTGCGACGGCGATACGACGACGTCGCTCGCACGTGATTGGGTTCAACAACAGGCTGCTGCGCTGGGCGGCGCTTCATTTTGAGGCGCTGATTCAAAGGGCGATGATCGCCTTGGCGAAGCGTCGCTCTATGCATCGAACAGAGGAGGCCTGAGATGCCTCGCCATGCGGTCATCACCGGCGCCGCCGAAGGGATCGGGTACGCGCTGGCGGCCGAGCTAGGGGCGCACGATTATGTCATCACCGGCGTCGACGTCAACGCCGCGCGTGCCACAGAGGCGCGCCAAATTCTCACCGAACAAGGCGTCCATCTCCACTTTCTGCTCGGCGACCTAGGGGAGAAAAGCGATCTTGAGCGGTTGATCTCTGCTTTGGTCGCAGGCCCACCGATCGATTTGCTCGTGCACAACGCCGGGATCAATTGCGTCGGGGCTTTCGCAAGCTCGGACCTTCGGCAGCAGCAGCGCGTGTTGGACGTGAATCTGCGCGCGCCGTTGCAATTGACCACGGCGCTGCTGCGCACAGAGAAGCTCGCCGCCGGAGGCGGGATCATCTTCATTTCTTCGCTCTCCCACTTTGTCGGTTACCCCGGTGCCGCGGTTTACGCCGCCGGCAAAGATGCGTTGGCATCCTATGCGCGTAGCCTGTCGGTGGCGCTGGCGTCGCAAAGAATTCACGTCATGGTTGTCTATCCAGGGCCGACGCGCACGGCGCATGCGCGCCGCTACAGCCCGGACAACCGCCGTGAGGCGCGTCGCATGGCGCCGGAGCAATTGGCGGCCATCATCCGTCGCGCCTACGAGAGACGACGTTGCAGCGTGATCCCCGGCTTCGGCAATCGCCTGGCGGCGCTGCTGGGCCGCTGGCTGCCCGGTTTGACGGAATGGACGATGAGAAAGACGTTGTTCGACCGACTCACCTCTTCCCTTGAGTAATCGCCGGCGACGCTCCGGCCTGCGTCGGTGCGGATGGATGGGCCTTGCTATAAAAAGTCGGAAATTGGGGGCTTGAAAATTTTCTTCGAATATGTTATAAACACTCTATACGAGAATTTGGTATATACCAGTCTATACGATTTTTATGCAACTACAACGTGAGGCGCCCGACCCACTCTATCAGCAGATCAAAGAACGCCTGACCGTCGCCATCCGCGCCGGCGAGTTCGAGCCGCATCAACGGCTGCCTTCGGAGCGAGAGCTGTCCGAGCAGTATGGCGTCAGCCGAATGACCGTACGGCAGGCGCTCCAAGCGCTGGTGAGAGACGGTTTGCTCTACACGCGCGTGGGCAAGGGCACCTTTATCGCCGAACCCAAGATCGATCAACAGCTGCGTCGTTTGACAGGCTTCAGCCAGGACGTCACGGCGCGTGGCGGTATACCGAGCAGCCGTGTGCTGGAAGCGCAAGTCGTGGAGGCGACGCCGGAGGTGGCCGCCGCCTTGCGCATGACGCCCGGCAGCGAAGTGATCCGCCTGGCGCGGTTACGTCTTTCCAACGGCACGCCGCTGGCGATCGAGACTGCGCACCTTCCTTTTGCGCGATTTCAGGGGCTGCTCTCGCATGATTTCGCCGTGGAGTCGCTCTACAAGGTATTGGAGCAGGAATACGGCGTTGCGCTGACAGAGGCGGAGCAGGTGCTGGAAGCAGCGGTAGCGGACGTCGATGAGGTGCGGCTGCTAGAGTTAACGCCGCCTGCGGCTGTGATGCGCATGCAACGGCTCACCGTGGACAGCGAGGGCGCGCCGGTGGAATATGTATTGTCAAGCTACCGCGGCGACCGCTACAAATTTCGCTTTCATCTTCAAGCAGGACGGTGAACGATGGTCAGAACCGGATTGCAACGCTTGATTGAAGAGCGCCCAGAGCTGCTTCGAGGGCGGCGCATCGGTCTGGTGGCGCAGGCGGCCGCCGTCACCCCTGATCTGCACAGCGTCGAAGACGCGCTGATCACTGCCGGCGCCACACTGGCGGCGCTCTTCGGCCCGGAGCACGGCTTTGAAGGTGCAGCGGCGGATGGCGCTGCGGTCGGGCATGCCGTGCACCCACGATTGGGCATTTCCGTTTACAGCCTGTACGGTGAGGAGCGCGAGCCGACGCCCGCCATGCTGGCCGAAGTCGACCTGCTCGTCTTCGACATGCAGGATGTCGGCGTGCGTTTTTACACCTACCTTAGCACGCTTTATTACCTGGTGCGCGCAAGTGGGCGCACAGGAGTTCCTCTGCTGGTGCTCGACCGTCCCAATCCGATCAACGGCGTAGCCATCGAAGGCCCGCCGGTTGAACCAGGGCTTCGGTCTTTCATCGGCATTATCGACATCCCCATCCGTCACGGCATGACGCTGGGCGAGCTGGCTCTGCTCATCAACGACGAGCAGGGTTTCGGCGCCGATCTGACCGTGCTGCCGATGCAAGGGTGGCGGCGCTCGCTGTGGTTCGACCAGACGGGCCTGCCCTGGATTCCCACCTCGCCGGCCATGCCACACCTCAGCACGGCCACAGTCTATCCGGGGACTTGCCTGGTGGAGGGGACGAACCTCTCCGAAGGCCGCGGCACTGCGTTGCCGTTCGAGATCGTCGGCGCGCCGTGGCTGGACGGCTATCGGCTGGCGACGACGCTCAATCACCTCGACCTGCCGGGTGTGCGCTTTCGGCCGGTTCACTTTGAGCCGTCGGCCGGCAAACACGCCGGAAAACGCTGCCAGGGGGTACAAGTGCATGTCCTAGATCGCACCACCATGCACCCTGTCGCTGTCGGCCTGCACGTGATCGCTGCCTGCCGCGCGCAGGATCCGGAGCGCTTTGCATTTCTGGAATCCAGTTGGGAAGGCAGGCCGTCTCACTTCGACCTGTTGATCGGCGATTCGGTCGTTCGCGCGGGTTTGGCGGCGGGATACGACGTCCCGAGCCTGATCGAACCGTGGCGCACGAACGAGTCTGTGTTTCGAGTCCGACGCGCGCCTTACCTACTATATGACGAGGCGCTTTAAGCAAGGAGGTGAAACGTCTCAAGAACAACAAAAAATTGCTCCCCTACCCCTTCTCGCTAAGTCTTGGTTAGTTTACTGAAAGGAGAACCGTCATGAAACGATGGTATGGCATGTTTGCTTTGTTGGTTGCGCTCTCGATGGTGGTGAGCGCCTGTGCAGCGGTGGCTCCGTCCGCGCCGGGCGAGAGTGCGCCGGCCAAGACACGCATTGTCTTCTATCAGCGTGGCTACGTGGAGGGCGGCACCGATGCAGGCTCGGTCAACACGGCGAAGGCGATCGAGATCTTCGAGCAGAAGAACCCTGACATTGATGTGGAAATTGTTGGCATTCCGTGGACGACGGAAGGCGACACCAAGTTGGAGACAGCGCTCGCCGGCGGCAGCGACATCAACATCTTCCGCGTCACCAGCCCCAACCTGCCTCGCTACGCCAAGCAGGGCATCCTCTCCGAGATTACGCCCTACTTGACCGATGAAGACAAGGCGGATTTCTACGAGAGCGCCTTTCAGGTGGCGACGGTCGACGGCAAGGTGTGGGCGTGGCCGCTGTGGGTGACGGCGATTTCCCTCTTCGCCAACACCGACATCTTGGCAGAGCGCGGGATCGAACTGCCTACCATCGAGGACCCGTGGACGTGGGATGAGTTTGTGGCGGCGACGAAACAGCTCACCTATACGCGCGACGACGGCACGCAGGTCTACGGCTTCACCTCTTCCTCCAAGTGTGGCGCCATCGAGTATTATCCGTTGATGTACATCGACGGCGGGCGCATCCTCAGCCCGGATGGCAAACGATTCGTGCAGAACGAGCCGGAAGGAGTCTCCGCTCTGGAGAAAATTGCGTCACTGAGGCTAGAACACGAGGTAACGCCGCCGGATTTTGGCACAGTCGACCAAGCAACACGCGCCTCTCAGTTCAAGGAGTTACGGAACGTGGCACTGCTGATGAGCACGCCCGGCTTCATCCCTGACCTGGAAAACAGCGGCTTCCCGCTGGCCGTGCTGCCGCCGCCAACCGGCGACCTGGGCAGGCTGGTGACGAACGGCGCCTTTGGCCTCTTTGCGGTTGTCGACGTCGATGACAAGGCGAAGGTGGAGGCGGCGCACAGGCTAGCCCGCTATCTGACCAGCAGTGAGGTCGCCCAGGAGGTGGAAAACTGGCAGTTGGCGCCGGGGCTGCGTCGCAGCAACATGTTCTACGCCACCACGCCCAACCGCGAGGTCGTGGCCCGCCTCGTCGAATACGGCATCTACGAGGCGCCGGTCGCCACCTCCGCCGAGCTTGGCTCCATGTACTGCTCCGCCCTGCAGGCGATCATCCTCGGTGAAAAGAGCGCACAACAGGCGATGGATGAGATCGCCCCGCTCTATCAGGCGGAGCTGGATGCGCTAAATCAGTGACGGCGAAGGGAAAGATTGGAGATTGAGGTGCAGGCGCGCAGGGCGCCATCAATCTCCAATCTTTTTTCCAGCGGAGAACAGAGCTCATGACCGGGATTGCTCGCTTCTGGCATCGTCACAAATGGAGCTATTTTTTCATTGCACCGGGGATGTTCTTCTTCTTTGTGTTCCTCGGCTATCCGGTGCTGCGCGCGGTGGCGCTCGCCTTTCAACGCGTGACCCTGCGCTCGAGCGAGTGGGTGGGCCTAAAGAACTTTATCGATGTTTTTAGCAGCCAGCTCTTCCGCGATGCGATGTGGCACACCTTTCTCTACGCCTTTTTTGTGGTGGCGGCGTGGATCCTCAGCTCGTTGGTGGTGGCGGCGCTGTTGCAGCCTTTTCCCAATCGCGTGCAAGCGCTCTTTCGCGGGGCGTTCTACCTGCCCTACGTCACCAGCATCATCGTGATTTCGCTGGTGTGGATTTACATTTTTCAGCCGGAATACGGCTTCTTGAACTGGCTGTTGGGGGTGTTCGGGTTGCCGCGCGTGCTCTGGCTGCAGAATCCGAACATTGCGCTGTGGAGCATCATTCTCAGCACAATCGTAGTGGTGCCGGGCACCGGCGTGGTGCTCTATTCGGCCAGCATCGGGTCGATTCCCCGTGAACTGTATGAGGCGGCTGAAGTTGAAGGCGCTAATGCCGTGCAGAAGTGGATGCGCATCACCGTGCCGCTGCTCAAGCCGACGACGCTCTATCTGATGGTCATCTACACCATCGCCGGTTTCCAGGTCTTCGAGCGCGTCTACATCATGACCGGCGGCGGCCCCATCAACCGCACAACGACCATCGTGCAGCTCATCTACCTGACGGCGTTCAGCGACTTCAACTTTGGCCGCGCCAGCGCGCAGGCACTGGTGCTCTTCGCCATCATTGCGGCCTTTTCGTTCGTGCAGTTCCGCTTTCTGAGCACCGACGTGGAATACTAGGAGGAACCCGATGGCGACCGGACAGGCTCTGGAACCATCCGCCGCTTTGGGGCGCACGCGTGCGGCCGGCCGCACCCGGAGCGACCGCTTCTGGCAAATCGTCATTTTGCTCTTTCTGATCTGCTCTGCCTCGATCAGTCTCTTTCCTCTTTATTGGCTCTTTGTGACCGCCATCACGCCGGCCTCGGCGACGGTCAAGCTGCCGCCGCAGCTGATTCCTTCCAACCCGACGTTGGAAAACATCGTCAACTTGATCCAACTGAGCGGAACGGGGGGGCTGCGCGTGGTCGGGCTGGAGAACGTGCGCATCTCGCGCATGGCGCTCTGGTTCATCAACACGCTGTTGCTGGCGCTTGTCAGCACCGGCATCCATGTGGTTTTCGATACGATGGCGGGCTACGCCTTTGCCAAGCGCAAATTCCCCGGCTCCAATCTCTTCTTCTGGATGATTCTGGCTGCGCTGATGATCCCAGGCCAGGTGACGCTGGTGCCGCTCTATCTGATGATCACCCAGATGAAGCTGGTGAACACCTTTCCCGGCGTATTGTTGCCCGGCCTCGCCGACGTAATCGGCATCTTCCTGCTCAAACAATACATTCAGACCATGCCGAGCGAGCTGGAGGAGGCGGCGCGCATGGATGGCGCTTCGGAGTGGAAAACTTTTACAAATGTGATTGTCCCCTTGGCTGCGCCTGCGATTGCGGTCACCGCCATCTTTGCCTTTCAGCGCTACTGGAATTCCTTCTTGTGGCCGCTGGTAGTGTTGCAGAATCCCGACCTTTTCACGCTCCAGGTTGGTCTCTCCTATCTCTATACGAGTGAATTCGGCACCAACTATGGCCTATTGATGTCCGGCGCCGCGCTGGCGTCGATCCCGATGATCATCTTTTTCTTCGCCTTCCAGCGCTACTTCATGCAGGGCTTGCGCGTTGGCGCCATCAAGGGATGAAAGAAGGGCCGCGCTCGATGGATTGACAGGGGCGCGGGGCGGGTCTATAATGCCGCGGCTGGAGAGAGTTTTGGCGTTCTTCCGCTTCCATCAGGCCTTGCGCCTGCGACGTCGTCACAACAAGGCGTCGTCGCTTTTCAAAAGGAGCCAACCATGTATCTGAAAGACATTCGCGCCTGCGTGGATCGAGTGTTGACAGGCCCGCGCCGCCAGCGCGCCATTCGTCGTTCGATCGAGCTCAATCCGTCCAATGCCAGGATGGTGGAGGCGCCGCCGGCCCTCGCCGGCGTCGAATTGCCTATGAGCTTGGCGTTGGTAACCAGCAAGCTTTGGAAGCCGGGCATGACCTTGCGCGTGCGTTTTCTGGACGGCGATCCCGTCGTGCAGCAGCGTCTGCAACCCTACGCCCACGTCTGGAGCCGGTACGCCAACCTGAAGTTCGCCTTCGTCGATGATCCGGACGCCGAAATTCGCATCTCGTTCAAAAATCGCGGCTCCTGGTCGTACATCGGCACCGACGCGCTGGGCATTCCCAGAAACCAGCCCACGATGAACTTCGGCTGGCTACAGCGCGACACCGACGAGAAAGAGTACTCGCGCGTCGTCACCCACGAGTTCGGCCACGCCATCGGCTGCATTCATGAGCATCAGAACCCCGCCAGTTCGATCCCCTGGAATAAGCCGGTGGTCTATCGCTACTACGCCGGTCCACCGAATTACTGGACCAAAGAGCAGACGGATGTCAACCTGTTCCAGACCTATGCGCGCGATCAGACGCAGTTTTCCGAATTCGATCCAAAGTCGATCATGCTCTATCCGATCCCGAAAGAATTTACGATCGGCGACTTCGAGGTCGGCTGGAACACTGAACTGTCGGAGACGGACAAACAGTTTGTCGGCACGATCTATCCTTTCGAGGAAAAGAAAGAGAAAGAGCTGGCGATCGACGGCGAGCCGCTGAGCGAATCCATCGGCAAGCCCGGCGAACTCGATCGCTTCCGGTTTGTCGTCCGCGAGCGAGGCCGCTATCGCATCGAGACGCTGGGCAGACTGGACCTGGTGATGGGGCTCTATGGGCCGGACAACGAAGAGCATCTGCTCCACAGCGACGACGACAGCGGCGTCGGCCTCAACCCACGTATCGTTCGCACGTTGGAGCCCGGCGTTTATCATGTGCAGGTGCGCCACTTCAGCCCTACCAAAACCGGTAAGTATCAGATTCAGGTGAAGCGAGAGCAATAGACAGGGTTTAGGCTATGCAAGAGGAGAGGCTCGACGCCATCCGACCCGGCGTGCGTAGCGCAGGGCCGGTGCGTCGCGATCGCATCGATGAGGCGCTGCATCGACTGCAGTGGAACGAAAGCCCATACGACTTCCCCGCCGATCTCAAGGAGGAGGCGCTACGCAGGCTGGCGAGCCTTCCCTGGTCGCGCTATCCGCTGAGCGGCCGTCCTTGGCCTCTGATCGACGCACTGGCGGCGCGCTTCCGGCTTTTGCCGGATCAGGTGGTCGTCAGTGAAGGGTCGTCCGATCTGATCCGCGCGGTGATGGCCGCAACCTTGCGGCCTGGGGATACTGTCGTCATGCCGACGCCGACGTTTATGCTCTATCGACTGAACGCGCATCTGTATGAAGGGGGCGTCGTGCAGGTTCCGCTCGACGCAACCTCTGGCTTTTGTCTGCCTGTCGAGGCGTTGATCGAGGCCGCCCGCAAGCACAACGTCCGCCTCGTCACCCTCTGCGCGCCGAACAACCCGACCGGCACTCGCTATGCGGAAGCCGACCTGCGCCATCTGGCCGCGTCGATCCCCTCTCTGCTGGTCATCGACGAAGCGTACGCCGAATTTTGCGACCAAGACCTCACAAGTCTGCTCGAGCTGGGCAACGTGATCCTGCTGCGCACCTTCAGCAAGTTCTACGCAATGGCGGGCGCGCGCGTCGGTTACGCATTGGCCGCGCCGGCGCTGGCCGCCGAGCTGCAAAAGGTTGTCACCGTCTTCCCGTTGAGCGTCTTCAGCGAGGCAGTTGCGCTCGTGGCGCTCGAGCACCATGAGCGCTTCCTGGCGATCCGAGATCGCGTCGTCGCCGAGCGCGAGCGCCTGGCCGCGGCGCTGGCTCAATTGCCCGGCGTCGTCGTCTATCCGAGCGCAACGAATTTTCTGCTTGTGGCCGTGAATGGACGCAAACAGGCGCTGCTCGAATCTCTGCGCGACCGACAGCGCGTGCAAATCTCCGACGTCGCCGCCTATCCAGAGCTTGCCGATTGTGTGCGCATCAGCGTTGGGACGCCCGCGCAGAACGATCTGGTGATCCAAGGCTTCGCCGAGGTGCTCGGCGACGAAAGAGACGCCGTCATCACCGTCACCTGGTGATCGGCGAGGTAGATTGCAGGGGAGCCGAGGGCGCAATGCCGCTGCTCTATGGTTTGCAAAGAGCGGCAGCAGACCGACACCGCCTAGATTTGCACCTTTTCCCCGTTGCCTCTACACTCGCACTATGACGCATCGTCATGCAGTGGGATACACCATTTTTTCTTCACTCATCGGTGGAGGAGTCCTCTTCTATTTGGTGATGAACGTATCCCCCTACGCCGCCGATGGGCGACTGAACCCGGTCGCCCTGCTCTCTTTTATGCTTGCCCTTTTTCTGCTGGTCGGCGGTCTCGGCGGATTGATTGCGCTGCGCCTGCATGCGCGTTGGCCCGGGTTGGCCGGCGTCAAAACGCGTCGGCTGCAACAGCCGTTGCCCGTCGAACCGGCGCTGCGCCAGGGCATTTTGATCGGGTTAACGGTTGTGGTGTGGACTGCGCTCGCCATGGCGCGCATGCTGGACATCGCTGTCTTGCTGGTCACGTTGTTGATCGCAGGACTGGCGGAGGCGTATGCCCAGAGCCGCGGATAACAAGTAGGGGAACAACAAGGGGGAGCGCATTGCGCACAATTCGGCAAACAACGTATTCGCAAACAACGCACCTTAGAGGCGCAGAGCTTTTGGCCCTCTACGCCTCTGCGCCTCTGCAGTAAGATTGATCTGTTGGATTTGAACGCCTTGGATGAAACGCTCAAGAAGGTGAAAATGCATCGGATTCGTGTAATCGGACTGGGGCCGGGGTCGCTGGATCGGTTGACAATGGCTGCCTGGCGCACGCTCACGCAGGCGTCGGTGTTGGCGCTGCGCACGGAGCGTCACCCCTGTATCGAAGAGCTGCGATCGCACCTTTCAACAGAGGTTGCAATCTACACCTGCGATGACCTTTATGAAGCGCATACCCATTTCGAGGAGGTCTACGCCGCCATCGTCGAGCGGCTGATCTCGCTGGCGCAAAGGCACGGCGAGATCGTCTACGCCGTGCCGGGGCACCCTTGCGTTGGAGAGAGGACGACGGCGCTGCTGCAAGAGCGCAGCGTCGAGGCGGGCGTCACAATCGAGATCGTCGACGGTCTGAGCTTCCTTGAGCCGGTCTTTGCCGCCGTCGGGGTCGACCCCATGGACGGTGCACAGGTGATCGACGCCATGATCGTGGCGCAACAACACCACCCCATGATCGACGTCAACCTGCCGCTGGTGCTGGCACAAGTCTACGCGCGTTGGCTGGCCTCCGACGTCAAGCTGACGCTGCTCAACGCTTATCCGGAGGAGCATCCTGTCACCGTCGTGCAGGCCGCCGGAAGCGCGCACCAACGTTTGATCTCTCTGCCGCTGGCCGAGCTGGATCATGGGGAGCACTTCGACCATCTCACCAGCGTCTACGTGCCGCCGCTGCCGCCGCACTCCAGCTTTACGGCGCTGCAAGAGCTGGTCGCCCACCTGCGCGCGCCGGAAGGCTGCCCCTGGGATCGAGAACAGACGCTCGCCTCGTTGCGCAGCGATCTGCTGGACGAGTGTGCCGAACTGCTTGAAGCCATCGACGCCGAGGCGTTCGTGGATGACAACAGCCCCGCCATCTGCGAAGAGTTGGGGGATGTGCTGCTTTCGGCCACGATGATGACGCAGATCGCCACGGAGGAGGGGCGCTTTCGCATGGCCGACGTGGTGCGCGGGGTCGTGACCAAGCTCATCCGCCGCCATCCTCACGTCTTCGGCGATGTAGCTGTGAGCGGCGTCGATCATGTACTGGCGAACTGGGACGCCATCAAAGCGCAGGAAAAAACAGAAAAGGGGATGCAGTCCGATCCGCTCGATGGCGTTGCCCCTGCCTTGCCTGCGCTGGAAAAAGCGCGCAAGCTGCAGTCGAAAGCTGCGAAGGCCGGCCTGCTCAATCGCACTGCGCTGGCGCAGGCAAATCCATCGCTCGTTGCGCTATTAGGCGATGCACCGGACGAACGCCGGGTCGGACAGATTCTCTGGGAACTGACGGCGCTGGCGAATCTGCATGGCATCAACGCCGAAAATGCGCTGCGCTCGTATATCGTCATGATGCGCGAGCGCCTCCAGGACTCTCAAACGCAAGTCAATCTATCGGACAGCGACGCGTAATCGTTTGCTCCATGCAGGAACACGCAGAGACGCAGATTAAATTGCAAAAAATTCGTGTTCTTCCGTGTGGCCGTGTGGAGCGTCTTTATCGCCTTGAATCACGCGAAGGGTTGCGCACCGGATCGTTTTTCAGCAATCGCGCCGAGTTGCCCAGGATGAAGAGGTCCGGAATGGACTGGGCGGCGGCGGCGAGGATCGGTGGCAGCAGGCCCATGGCAGCCAGCGAAAGCCCAACGACGTTGTAGACCGCGGTGAGCAGCAGATTCATTTTGACGACGCCCATGGTGCGGCGGGCGATGGCAAAGATGGTGGGCACGAGCATCCAGTCTTCGCGCATTAGTGCAACGTGTGCGGCCTCCAACGCGATGTCGGCGCCGGCCGCGCCCATGGCCACGCCGACGTCGGCCTGCGCCAGCGCCGGTGCATCGTTGACGCCGTCGCCCACCATTACGACGACCTTGCCCTGGCGTTGATAGTCGCGCACAACGGCGATCTTGTCCTCGGGCAGCAGGTTGGCGCGGTAGGGGATGCCCAACGGTTCGGCGAGCGCTGCCGCTGCGCCGGGATTGTCTCCGGTCAACAGTTCGATCTGGTCGACGCCCATGTCCCGCAGGCGTTGGATGGCGGCCGGGGTCTCGGGGCGCACTGTGTCGGTCGCCACCAGCGCGGCGATCGGCTTCCCGTCGCAAACGACCCATAGCACGCTGCCCTGCGTCTCTTTCACACTTGCGACAAGTGCAGCGTCCTGCGCATCGAGCAGGCGATGGCTGCCGACGGCGACGCGATGCCCGTCCACCTCGGCGATCACACCTTTGCCGGGGATCGCCTCGAAGCGCGTTGGCTCGCTCAGCCGGATGCCCTGGCGCGCAGCATGGGCGCGCACCGCCTCGGCCAGCGGATGTTCGGAATCGCGCTCCGCCGAGGCCGCCAGACGCAGCGCCTCGGTTGGCTCGACGCCGTTGAAGAGAATGATCCGTTCAATCTGGGGGCGTCCGAGCGTCAACGTGCCGGTTTTGTCAAGCAGCAGCACGTTGGCGCGCGCCAGCGCTTCGATGTATTTGCCGCCTTTGATCAACACGCCATCGCGCGCTGCGCGTCCGATCGCCGCCAACATGGCGACCGGCGTGGCCAGCGCAATGGAGCACGAGCAGGCCACGACCAGCACCGCCGCCGTCGCCAGCGGGTCGCGACGAATCAGAAAGGTGAGCGCAGCGATGGCGACCACGATGGGCAGGTAATAGCTGCTAAAGCGGTCGGCGAAGCGCTGCACATCTGCGCGGTTGCTTTCCGCCTCCTGCACCAGTCTGACCACGCGACCGAAGGTGGTGTCGGCGCCGACGCGTTCGGTGCGGATGCGCAAGCTGCCCAGGCGAGCGATGGTGGCGGCGAAGACGCGGCTGCCCGGCTCCACCTCCACCGGCAACGGCTCTCCGGTGATGGTCGCCTGATCCACCGTGGCATGGCCTTCGACGACGATGCCATCCACCGGAATCTGCTCACCGGGACGCACGACGACAATTTCGCCGGGCTTCACCGCCTCCACCGGAATCTCCTGCTCGACGCCGTTGCGCACGACGCGCGCCTGTTTGGGCGTCAACGCCGTCAGGTCGCGCAGCGCAGTGCGGGCGCTTTCCGCAGTGAAGCGCTCGACATAATCGCCGACGCGCATGAAAAAGACCACCACCGCCGCCGTCGCCCATTCACCAACCGTTAGCGCCGCAAGCACGCCTAAGGTCATCAGCGTGTGCGAGGTGATCTGTCGCTTGCGCGCCGCGCGCACAACATTGGCGAAGACCGGCCATCCGCTCAACACGACCAGGGCAGCGCCGACTGCGAACGGCACGCGCGCCGTGATTTGCTCAAACAGTCCCAGCCACTCGCCGATCACCACCACAAAGAGCACGGCGCCGAAGACCAGCGCCAGCACCGTCCATACCTTGCGCGTGTAACCGGCTTGCGCTTCTGTCCTTTCCTCTTCAGCAAGCTCCGGCACGGTGTACCCTGCTTCCGCCACTG
>JANWYX010000464.1 GCA_025055055.1 Caldilinea sp.
GCGGCCATGCCGAACTCGCGCACACCGTAGTGCAGGTAGTTGCCGGCGCTGCGGCCGTCGGTGGCGACCGAGGCTTTCACCGCGGTCAGGTTCGACCACGTCAAGTCCGCCGAGCCGCCCAGCAGCTCCGGCACCCGCGGCACCAGCAGCTCCAGCACGTTCTGCGAGGACTTGCGCGTGGCGGTCGGGGCGGTGACGGTGCGTGCGGTGGCGAGCGCCTGCTGTGCCACGTCGGGGAACGACGCCGGCAGCTCGCCCCGCAGACGGCGCCGGAACTCGGCCGCTTGTTCCGGATACGCCGCGGCGTAGGCGTCGAAGCGGCGCTGCCAGTCGGCACGCAACGCGGCACCGCGGGCGCGCGCGTCCCATTGGGCGCGCAACTCGGCGGGGATGTCAAATGGCGCGTGCGGCCAATCGAGCGCCGCCCGCGTGGCCGCAGTCTCCTCGGCGCCGAGCGGCGCGCCATGCACCTCGTGCGTGCCGGCCGCCTTCGGCGCGCCCCAGCCGATCGTCGTGCGGCAGATGATCAGGGTGGGCCGCTGCCGCTCGCTGCGCGCCACCTCGATGGCCGCGTCCACCGCCGGCGCGTCGTGGCCGTCGACCGGTCCGATCACGTTCCAGCCGTAGGCGCGGAAACGCGCCGCGGTGTCGTCGCGGAACCAGCCCTGCACGTGGCCGTCGATCGAGATGCCGTTGTCGTCGTAGAAGCAGACGAGCTTGTTCAGGCCCCAGACGCCGGCGAGCGAAGCGGCCTCGTGCGAGATGCCTTCCATCAGGCAACCGTCGCCGACGAACACCCAGGTGCGGTGGTCGACGATGCTGTGGCCGGGCCGGTTGAACTCGGCCGCGAGCAGTTTCTCCGCCAGCGCCATGCCGACGGCGTTGGCAAAGCCCTGCCCCAGCGGGCCGGTCGTGGTCTCCACGCCCGGCGTGGGGCCGTACTCGGGATGACCGGGCGTCTTGCTGTGCAACTGGCGGAACCGTTTCAGCTCTTCCAGCGGCAGGTCGTAGCCGGTCAGATGCAACATGGCGTAGAGCAGCATCGAACCATGCCCCGCGCTCAACACAAAGCGATCGCGGTCAAACCATTGGGGGTTGCGCGGGTTGTAGCGCATGACGCGCGTCCAAAGCGTCAGCGCAGCCACAGCCATTCCCATCGGCATGCCCGGATGACCGGAATTGGCGGCTTGCACGGCGTCGGCAGCCAACATGCGAATGGTGTTGGCTGCCTTGGTCTCAAATTCACGGGTCAGAGGTTTTTCCAGCGGCGGAACAGTTAGGGTGTCCATTATTTGCATCCTCTTTCAAAAGCGGCGCTGTGGTTTTATGAAAATATTCATGAATCGTCTTCGAGAAATTGTCTATTAGACACTGCCGAATTGTCAACTTGGGGCGTCTCAGCGCCGACAAGGTATCGCCCTCTGGGGTTGGCGATCGGATGGCGGCGCAGGTATAATGGACGCATCCCAACCTCGAAGCGGACGTCGGAGCCGCGTGCAAGGCAGGCGCGGCCGCACAAGCGTTTCCATTACAAGTGTTTCCATCAAAGGAATTGCCATGTCCACAACGTCGCACCATCCACCTCATGCTGTTGAACCGACCCGCCGCGACCGATCTCTGGATGAACGGCTGGCCGATTTTATCCGAGCTGCATACGCCAATGCGCCCGGCGTGCAGCGCTGGTTTGCCCAAGCCAACCTGACGGCGGACGATGTACAGGCCGTCGCCGATCTGGAAAAGGTGCCCGTCCTGAGCAAAGATCAGATGATTGCGCTTCAGGCGCAAGAGCCGCCCTTTGGCGGTTTTCTGGCCGTTCCTATCGAACAGGTGCATCGCATCTTTCAATCTCCCGGGCCGCTGTATGAGCCGCAAGGAGCAGAGGAAGGCTGGGTGCGCCCAGGGGTTTCTGTTTTACGGAGCGTCGGTTTTGGCCCCGGCGACGTCGTGCTCAACGCACTGAGCTATCATTTCTCGCCGGGCGGCTTTTTGCTTGACGGCGTGTTGCGCAGCGCCGGGTGCACCGTCGTGCCTGTGGGCGTGGGCGCAGCGGAGCTGCAGGTGAAGATGCTCGTCGATCTGGGGGCGAGCGGCTTTGCCGGGCTGCCGAGCTGGCTGATGACGTTGCTGCGCAAGGCGGATGAGATGGGCGTGCCGCGCGCACAGATCCGTCTGCGTCGCGCTCTCTTCAGCGCCGAGCCGCTGATGCCCGCCGATCGCGCGTATCTGATCGAGCACTATGGGCTGCAGATCGTCAACGCCTACGCGACCGCAGAGTTGGGATTTCTGGCCTATGACACCGAAGGAGCGCCGATGATGCGGCTGGTGGAGGAACCGATCGTTCAGCTCGTGGACCGTCACACCGGCCGCCACGTGCAGTCGGGCGAAGTGGGCGAGGTGGTGGTCACTAATCTCAACTCTACGTATCCGCTCATTCGCTTCGGCACGGGCGACCTCGCCCTTTATCACGACCCTGCGCCGGGCATCAGTCGTCAGCAAGAGCGCTCGATCCGGCTGATCGGTCGCATCGGGGATGCGGTCAAGGTGCGCGGCATGTTTGTGCACCCTAATCAGTTGCGGGCGGCGTTGACGCCCTTTGGCGTTACGGCGTTCGCCGCCTTCGTGCGTAGGCCGACGACGCGCGATGAGTTTGTGCTGAGGTTGGTCGGCGGTGAAGAGGCGCAGAGCCAGCAGGAGCGTCTGCTGGCGACCGTGCGCGAACTTTGTCGAGTAAGCGTGGATGCAGTCGAGTGGGTGCGCGAACTCGGCGAGCAGGCGGGCAAAATCGTCGATGAGCGTTCCTGGAACGCCTGAGCTTGTGAACACAAGCCGTGTTTGTTGTTGAAAAATCAATAAACAACCGAAGGCCGTTTTCGGCAATCGCTCAATTGTCTGCATTTGCTGTTCTCTGCTATGCTGCAACTAATGATAATGGGAGGCAAGCAGATGCAGTATTCAATTCACATAGGCGAAAGAAAATTTCCACCATCCGTGCACGTAGTTGGCAACTTCACCGACGCTGCATTGTGGTGGGGTGGAGGAGCGGTTGTCGCAGGCGGAGTCACTGCGCTGGGTCTGCTCGTCTATGCGCTGGTGGTGGAGCCGTTGAACATCCAGATGGAGCGGTTGACCGTTCGCCTGCCTCGTGCAGCCGGTCGTCTTCCCAGGCAAGGGCTGCGCATTCTCCAGTTAAGCGACTCTCATTTTCAAGGCGGCGCGCGCAGTCGGCTCGAAGTGGCGAAGATCGAACGCGTGCGCGCGCTCACCGCCGGGTTGGAGTACGACCTACTGGTGCATACAGGCGATTTTATTCATTATGACACCGGACTGGAGAATGTGCTTCGCCTGCTCGACGCCGTTCCTCCGCCGCGGCTGGGCGCCTTCGGCGTTCTGGGCAATCACGATTACACCCATTACGCCATGCAGGAAGCGCTGCCCCGCATGTGGCGCACCTTTCGTGCAGAGGAGCGGGTCGCCGACCGGCGTCGCAATGCGCTGGAGCGTGCCTTTGCGGCGGCCACGCGTTGGGTACGGTACATCCGCTATGTGCGTAATACTCCTCTTGATGGACGACGCGCGGGCAGCAACGACGCCAACAGGCTAACCGTCGCTTTGGAACGGTGGGGGATGACCTTGCTCCACAACCGTACAATTCATCTTCTCCGGCCAGAAATCGGATTGGACGTCTATTTATCCGGCGTCGACGATGTGGTGGAAGGACGGCCGCGTCTGGGCGATTCACTGCGAGAGGTCCCAGATGGCGCGCCGGTCATCCTGTTGAGTCACAATCCCGACATTATCGCCAGCCCTCAGCTGCCAAAAGTCGATCTGGTGTTGTCGGGTCACACCCACGGAGGACAGATCAAGTTGCCCCTGTGGGGACCGGCGCACACGCAATCGGAGTATATTTCAAGGCGCCATGTGGCAGGATATTTCCAGGTGGGCGCCACGCAGGTTTATATCACGCGTGGATTGGGTGAAGGCATTCCTTTGCGGTTCCGCGCCGGCCCCCAGATAGCATGGATCGAAGTGACGGCGTAGATGAGGCTCCGCGCCCTGCCCTTTATCAAACTCCGAGGCGCGCATCACGGAACACGCACCATGAACAGACGGCATATTTGGAGCTGGCGCAATTCTTTGGTGGGCGACCTTGCGGGCGCCGTGCTTGAGATCGGTGTAGGCGCCGGCGCTAATCTTCCGCGCTATCGCAAGGCGACCTGCATCTTCGCCATTGAACCGGACCCCAAAAGAGCGCGTCAAGCGCAGGCGATGGCGATGCGGTGCCCAATTCCGGTCTCTGTAAAGATCGCAGTCGCCGAAGCGTTGCCGTTGGCCTCTGGCAGCGTCGACCATGTGGTGTCGAGCCTGGTCTTCTGTTCGGTGCATGACCAGAGACGGGCGCTGCGCGAGATTCGGCGCGTGTTGCGTCCAGGCGGCGCGCTGCACATGTTTGAACACATTCGACCGCAGACGCCATTATTGGCGAACGCCGCCGGCAAGATCACGCCCTACTGGCGACGGATCGCTCACAATTGTCACCTGGATCGTTCCACACTTGAGACATTGCGCGCAGAAGGATGGGAGACACATGTGCTGGCCCGCTGTGGGGTCTTTGTGCGCATCAAAGCGTGGCCCCGTTAACTGTATACTTCGGCACGGAAAATATTGATTCTCTGTGCGACGATAATTAACCGTGAGTTTGCGAAGGTTTTATCAATCCATTTTCACCATACACAAGGAGGATTCCGATGGCTTTTACATTACCAGACCTGCCTTATCCAGAAGATGCGCTCGAGCCGTACATCGATGCTCGAACCATGAATATTCATCGCACCAAGCACCATCAGGCATATATCACCAATTTAAACAACGCTATCGCAGGCACGGAGTGGGAAAATCTGAGCATTGAGGAGATCTTGCGGCGCATCAACGAAGTGCCGGAGAACATCCGCACCACCGTGCGCAACAATGGCGGCGGCCACGCCAACCACAGCCTTTTCTGGAAGATCATGGCGCCGAATGCAGGCGGCGCCCCGACCGGCGAGCTGGCCGAGGCGATTAAGGCTAAATGGGGCAGCTTCGAGGAATTCAAAAACCAGTTCAAGGCCATCGCCGTAGGCCGCTTCGGCAGTGGCTGGGCGTGGCTGGTGGTCAAACCCGACGGCAGCCTCGACGCCTACAGTCTCCCCAACCAGGACAGTCCCTATATGCAGGGTGACACGCCCATCCTGGGGTTGGACGTGTGGGAGCACGCCTACTACCTGCACTATCAGAACCGGCGCCCAGACTACGTTGATGCGTGGTGGAACGTCGTGAACTGGGATGAGGTTGCAAAGAATTACGCAGCGGCAAGAGGTCGGTGACACAGTTGTTCGTCTCGAGGTGGGCGAACGCAAGCAGGCGAGAGAAACTTCTCTCGCCTGCTTTTTTGCATTTAGGACCCGATGTGGCCTCTGGACGAAGAGTTAATTTGACGGCGCAAAAGGTCGGCTTCTCACATAGACTAATCTTCTGACGATTTATCGGTGCGTTTGCGCGTTACGTCTTAACTCATCTGACGCAGCACCGGGGTGCGGTGGAAGATGACAAGCGCCGAAACGAGCGTCAAAAGCGCCGCCAGCGTCATGGCAACGCTCATGCCCACTACCTCGGAGAGGGCGCCCAGCGCCAGATTGCCGAACGGCGTGAAACCGAAGAACGTGAGCGTATAGAGGCTCATGACACGACCGCGCATCTCATTGCTCACCCGCGTCTGCAGCAACGTGTTGATCAGCGTAAACTGAAGCATGAAGCCGACGCCAAGCAGAACCGCCAGCACTAGGGCGAGTGAATAGCCGCGGTTGAAGGCGAAGAGGGTCAAGATGACCGGAAAACTCATCGCAGCATAGTGCAGCCACTCGCCGCGATGCCCGCGATCGCCAAAGCTCGCCACCAGCAGCGCGCCGGCCACGGCGCCCACGCCAGACGCCGCCGTGATCATGCCAAAACCGGCTGCACCTGCGCCGAGGATGCGGTCGACAAACGACGGCAGCACCGTGTTGTAGGAAATGCCAAAGGTGCTGAAAAAGAAGGCCAGCAGCAGCAAGCCGCGCAGCTCTGATTGTGCAAAAGCGTACTGGACCCCGCTTTTCAGTTGCTGCCAAGGAGAGCGACGGTCGTGAACAAGTTGCGCCTGATGTAAGCGCATGGCGAGCAGGCTGATAATTACGGCCAGGAACGAAAGCCCGTTGAACGTGAAACACCATGCCGAGCCCACCGTCGCCAGCAAGACGCCGCCGAAGGCCGGTCCGATCACGCGCGCAGCGTTAAAGGTCATCGAGTTGAGCGCAATGGCGTTGGGCAAGTCGCGCGCGCCCACCATTTCCACCACAAACGCCTGGCGCGCCGGCCCATCGAAAGCGTTGACCACGCCCAACAACACCGCCAACACGACGATGTGCCATACCTCCACCACCCCGGCAAAGGTCAAGCCAGCTAAGATGAGTGCCAGCGACATCGCCGCCGCCTGCGTCAACAAGAGGAGATTGCGCTTGTGCACCCGATCGATCACCACGCCTGCCCACGGCGTCACCACCAGGGCGGGAATCGCCGAGGCGAAACCAACGATCCCCAGCATCGCTTCGGAGCGGCTTAGCTCGTAGACAAGCCACCCCTGCGCCACGATCTGCATCCACGTTCCTGCCAGCGAAATCAGTTGACCGAATAGGTAGAGGCGAAAGTTGGAATGTTGCAGCGCACGGAAGGTGTCGATGCGTCGCACTTGGCGAGCGCGCAGCGGCGCCACTTCGGGCGGCAACTGTGGATTGAGCGGCGGATCGATCTGAACGGCCTGGCCCTTCTGCTTCGCCGTGCTCATGGCAGGCGCTTCTTCACTTGCTCTACAAAATTCGTCGGCATCAGACCTCCGCGCGATCCCTGCAATTGGGCCGGCCGCGGAAGAGGCGCAACTCTCCTCCCAAGTTTTCATCTCCCGGTGGACTCCTCTACCAACTGTTTTGATTTCTGATGAGCCATCTCGGCGGAAAAAATCGGCTTCAACAATTCCATTGCCTGTACGATCGTTCGGCGCTCTTCTTCGGAAAGCGGCTCCAACAGCCGTTGCAACCAGGCGATGGTACCCTGGCGCGCGCGCTGATAGACCTCAGAGCCTGCTTCTGTGAGCGTTAACGTGACGCGACGGCGATCGATCAAGCTTACCTGTCGTAGCACCAGCCCCTGCCCGACCAGTCCGTTGATCAACACGGACATGCTGGGCAGTGTCAGGCCGATGAACTCGGCCACGTCCGACAGCGAACAGCCCGGATGGCGCGCGATGTACGCCAGCGTGCGAAACTGCGGCACCGAAAGGTCATGCATGCGCTCGAGCCTCATTTCGACTCGAATCGCCTGGATGATCACCGGCACGGTTTCAAGGATGGCCTGAGCGCACGTCTGATTGGATGCATCCATTGCTTCACCTCTCAAATAGTTAAGCATACTAATTATTATAGATGCCAAACATTAGATCGTCAAACCACAACAGTGCAGAGTGGCGTCAGATGCATGTTTGTCGGAGAGGGTCCCCTACCTTGAAAACTTCGTAGTCGCCCTGGCAAGGATTGCCCCACAGCGCCCACAGTTTTCCTGTGGAAGGAGACATAATGCAGGCCCCTGAGCTTTCGACGTCGTAACCGGGGTGGACATGGGCGCAGATGGAAAGCCCATCCTGTTCGTGGTGCCGGGTCAACGCCATCAGCGTCTCCAGCGTGATGGAGCCAATTTGAGCGTCGAGGAAATGGCTGGCCTGGTTGTAGCGGGCGAGCGTGCTTGCATGGGAAACCGCCTTGCGCGGCCGCTCAAGCTCGAGCATTTCCTGGATCAGACAATGATTGGTGTGCGCGTAGACATGGTGCACAGGCAGTGTTGCGTAGCGGGTCGCCATGTGTTCGACGTTGTAGCCGCGAAGGGCGCCGTCGGCGTCTGGGCCAAGCAGAAGATAGTTATGGGCGCCGGAAAGCGGGGCGCTTTTCAAAACAGCGAGCGCGTCATCTACGGTGCGTTGCGCCAACATTTTGCGCACGACATAGACCCAGTGCACGCCGGGCCGACCGTCGGCGCCAAGGAGGTTGTTGATGCCAACCGCTACGCCATGCTCATTCATGCCGATCATGCCCACGCAGCCGGTGATGGTGAAGGTCATCAACGCCGGTGCGTCCTGCGGTCGCACATCCAACATCAGCACGTACGGCGTGGCCGAGGCGTGCATGTCCCAGGTCTGCCCCAGATAGCCGTAGCCATCGGCGCTGGCGGATGGTGCGACGATGAAGGCTGTGCAGTCGACGACATCACCGGCGCCCGCCGCTGCGAGGCGTCGCCGGCCTAGCACGTCAGGGTTGGCGATGATGTCCACAAAGTCGGTGAAGCCGTTCATGATCACCAGCTCATTGATGCCGAGGCCGGTGGCGTCGGCCATGCCGCGCATCTCCTCCATCAGATCGGGCGCAAAGGCTTCATGATGTTGGAGACAAGCGCGACCGATCGCCAACACTTCCTCCAACGTCGCCTGCTGTCCACCGGTCCAAAAGGGATCGCAGCAGAGGCGCAGTCGCTCTTCGGTCAGCTCGGCGATCTCTTTGGCGAAGGCCTTGCCGTGGATATAGCCCAGTTCATAGGGCGCGCCGGCAATCGTCAAGACGCGAATGTTTGTCATAGTTCACCCGGAGTCCATTGCAACAAAGTTTGACAAAGAGATTGTCGCACAATTTACCGATTTCTGCCGACTTCTAAATGAATCTCGTCGCTTGGTCTTACGCTCTCTGCAACAACGCCCTGACCTCCTCGAGCGAGGGCAACCCCGGCCGGGCCCCGCGTCGAGTGCAGCACAGTGCGCCGGCGGCACTGGCGAAGCGCAGCAGCTCGTCCCAGTCCATGCCTTGGGCGACACCCACGGCCAGAGCGCCGTGGAAGGCATCGCCTGCGCCTGTGGTGTCGACCACCTTGACCGGAAACGCCGGGAGTGCACCACTTTGTGCGCCGCGCTGCCAGATGAGGCCGCGTTCGCCGAGCGTCACGACTACCGCCGGCGCCAGATGCGCCAGCATCGCCATGCCCGCCTGCGGCGAGTCTGCGCCGGTGAATGCCTGTGAAAAGTGCTCCGACGCTGCGAGGATCGTGCACAGTCGCACCAGTTCATCGTGACCCTCGTTCACGGTATCGGCGTCGAGGACGGTGGGAATGTTGCGGTCGCGTGCCCATTTCGCCATGGCGACGGCAAGTGCAGGCTGATGACCGTCGAACAAGATAGCCCTCGGGCGCATCTGCGCAAAGGGGACATGCGCCGGCGTCAGCCGGGTGACGATCGCCTCACGGTAGTTGACAATCGAGCGCGCGCCATCGGGCTTGACGAAGATGGCCGAAAGCGAGGTCGCTTCCTCCCCGCGCACTACCAGATGTGTATCGATGCCTGCGGCGTTCAGTTCCGCCAGATGTTGATCGCCGTAGACGTCTTTTCCCAGGTAGCCGATGAAGGCGGCGGAGGCGCCCAGGCGCGCGGCGGCGACGGCAGCGTTGGCGGCGGTGCCACCTCCGCATCCCATGAACGCGCAGGCGCGTGCCTTTTCGTTTGGGCCGGGATGGTGATCGACCGTGAAGATCAGGTCATAGCAGGCCAATCCGACGCAGAGCACATCTACGTCGCAGGGCGTTGGCGGTGGCGTTGCATTGCTCATTTTAGCGCCAGGTCCTCTTTCATTTTGGGAATCCACTCCTCCATGGCCCTTCTCCCGAGGGCAAGCTGTTGCTCGGCAGAGGAGAGATCGGTCAGGTTGATGTGGGCCACCGCCGGCGCAACCACAATATCCGCATACTGCTGCTCAAATTGGGTGGCGCGCGCCAGAAGAAAGAGCGCATTCATCGCAAGTTCGGCAAAGTTGCGCGGCTCTTCGCGCTGCACCATTGCGCCGGCGTGCGGCGGCGGCAGGAGGTCGATGGCGATGACATAGTCTGCGCCAAGCTCGCGAGCGACGCTGACCGGCAGGTTGTTCGCCACCACGCCGTCGGCCAACAGGCGCCCGTTGCGGCGATAGGGGGTGAAGACGCCCGGCACTGCACAGCTGGCGCGGATGGCAGGCGCAAGGGGCCCACGGTTCATCACGATGGCTTCTCCGGTGAGCAAGTCGGTGCTGACCGCGGCGAAAGGAATGTTGAGCTGTTCGATCAGCACGCTTTCGCCGATGATGGAGTCGATCCACGGGATCATCTTGTCGAGGTCGAAGATCCCCAGCGGCAAGGTGCGCGCCAGGCTGCGCAGGCTAGGCTTAGGCAGCCTCAGGCTCACCAGATCGAGCCAGGAAATGGTTGAAACCAGCGCCTCTAGCCGGCGAGCGGAAACGCCGGCGGCGTAGAGTCCACCGACCAGCGAACCGACGCTTGTGCCCGTGATCACGTGCGGATAGATGCCGTGCTCCTCCAGCGCCAGCAACGCCCCGACGTGTGCGATCCCACGCGCCGCGCCGCCTCCGAGCACCAGCCCAAGCCTTTGGGGGCGCGGCGGTTCGTCCCAGACCAAATTTGCGCGCACCGACCGTTCTCGATATGGGTTCATGGCTGCACCTGTGTTTGGCTCAAGCGGTAGCGCTGGACAGTCACCCCTGGGAAAGTGCGCTGCTCCTCAAGGGCGGCGTGAGTTTGCAACCAGCGATCCATTAGACGTCGATTGTCCCACATCGAGGCCTCGCTGAGCAAGACCCAAATTTCATTGGCACCTGCGGTCATCTTGCGCATATACCGATCTACTTCGGCCCATTCGACGTCGTCGGGACGTCCCCAATTCGTATAAGGGCCGCGTCCCCATCGGCCAAGCCGTTCATCCCCCCCTACGAAGGGATCCGAGCCGAAGCCGCCGGTGTAGTAGCGATAGGCCCATTCTTGATGGGGGATTTGGAGGATGAGCAGGTCGTCCGGCCTGCGATGTGCATGGACGTATTGAATTGCGCTGCGCAGGTCGAATTTGATGACCAAAGTTTTTTGCTGCCAGCCCAGATAGCCCCACAGCCCGAGCACATAAATTAGCAAAATCGCGGCAAGGAAGAGCGCCGACCGTCCACTGTTGTTCATCAGCACGCGTAGCCCGAGCGCCATGCATAACATCGCCGCCGGCCCAATCCAGATCACATAGCGCTCGGTGAAGACGGGTTGGCGCAAGCTGATCAGATAGATGAGTGCGATCGGCGCCAGCAGCCAGCTCAGCAGGAGGGACACCCGCCGCAACGGCGAGAGGGAGGGGCTTTGCACGGAAAAACGCCCGCCGATGACGGTTGCGCCGAACAGCGCGCCTGCGCCCAACAGGAAATAGACGGGCGCCAGCCAAAAGAGCGGCGTTGTGGTGACGAAGCCGCGTGCATGGCTGAGGGCAAGCGAACGTAGGACTGCATCCAACGGCGTAAAACTGAAACCGGAAAGCTTTTCGGATGAAGTCAGCATCATCCACTGCCACCAGACCATCGGGAGATACGGCAGTGTCAACCCGGCCAGCGCCAGCCCATAGCCGCGCCACCGTCGGCGGGCGAGCGGCCAGGCGATCGCAAACCAAAGGATGTGAAGTGGTATCAGCAACACCATCAGCAGATGCACATACATCGCCGTGCTGACCGCAACCAGATACCCCGTCCAATAGCGCCACCCACCGTCCTCGACTCCGCGCAGCCAGAGCCAGCCGGCAAGCAGCGCCAGCAGGGTGACCGTAGCGTACATTTTGCCCTCTTGCCCATACCAAACTTGATAGGGATTGAGCGCGAACAGCAGGGCGCCAACGGCGGCAACGCTTAACCAGGGCGCAGGCACGGGCGTCTGCTCCGGCGGCGCCGGCGGCAGTAGACGTCGGCCCACATGCCAGACAAAGAGCACGCTCACCGTTCCCGCCATGGCCGAGGGAAAGCGCAAGGCAAACTCCGTGGCGCCCGCCAGCGCAAACCAAGGGCGGAGCCCGATGAAGTAGAGAGGGCCGTTCTGTGCAGCTTGCACAAACATGCTCAACGTTTCCTGGAGAGGGCGCACCGCAAAGTAGACGGCGTCCACCTCATCGCGCCAAAGACTCTGAAAATCGAGCCGAATGACTCGCCAGGCAAAAGCAAGTAGGGTCAATGCCAGCAAAAAAAGTCGTCGTTGCAAAATGCTCATGGCAACGAAGCGGGCCACTCGTCATCGTTCTGCGCCGTTGAGGACGGCGTGGGTGGAGAACTTGGAGGAGAAGAGGTGGAATTGCGCAGTCTCTCTTGCCCCGGCGAAACTCGCCTGACGAGCCGATATCTGGGCGTCCCCGGATTACCCACGCTGATCCCCGCCAGAACGCCGGTTAGGAGCAAGAAGAGGAAAAGACCGCCGAACACGCCGAGGAGCGCGAAGGCGATCACCGTTCCGGTGAGAATAGAGCGGAAAAGTCCGGCGGCATTGTGAGGAAGAGGCGTCGGCGGCTCAATGGGTCGCAACGCCGGGTTGCTCGTAAAGGTCGGTTCCGGCGTCGCCGTGATCGTGATAACGACAGGCGGCGGTGGAGCCGCAACTTGATCAAGGGGTGGCTGCGGCGTCGTCAGCGGTGACTCAATGCTGAAGAGCGCCTGGGCGGTAGCCGTCTGTGCAAAGGGATCGGGGGGCGGGAAGCCGAAGAGCGCCTGGGCGGTGGCCGTCTGTGCAAAGGGATCGGGAGGCGGGAAGCCGAAGAGCGCCTGAGCGGTGGCGGTCTGTGCGAAGGGGTCTAAGAACCCAGGAGGCGTAAAAAATTCGGGAGTTGGCGTCGCCAGCCCTCCAATTCCGATCGGGGGATAAGGCGTGGGCGGCGCCCCTCCCGGCGTCGAAAAGAAGAGAACCGTCGGCGAAGGCGTCCAGGTGGGGATGGGCGTCCACGTCGGCGCAGGCGTCCAGGTGGGAGGAATGGGAACAGGCGTCCAGGTGGGCAGCGGCGTCCAGGTGGGCAAGGGCATGGGGGTCGAGGTCGGCGTCGGAGGGCGCGGGGTGGGGATGGTTACAACGGAGTTGTTGCTGGTCGCCGTAGCGCGGAAGCCGCTGATCGGGTTGCTGGACGTGACCGAAACGTTGGTCGAAAAAGTTCCCGGTTGTCGATATTGCACGGGCCCCAAAATCTGAGGCAGGCCACGTTCGGCCAGAAACTGGTTGGTGATCGTGATACGCCCGCCGCCGTAGACAGGGACGTCTGCGATGGTGACGCGGCCGCCGGTGGCGCCGTCTGCAAGCTCGTGTACCGTCAGAGGAATCAGTTTTAGCGATTCGGTGAGCGCGCTCGTGTTGCGGATCACGATGCAATAATAGACGATCTTGCCGGGCGGACCGCTGGTGGTCGAGTCGTCTGTGCACCGATCGGGTCGATCCATCACATTGCGTTTGACCTGAATGGTGGCAGAGGGGCCGTTGATGGTGACGGCGGAGGAAGCAGCGGCAATCACGCCGTTGGGAGCGGTGGAAGTTACAAACGCCCTTACGACGATCGACGCAACATTCACCGATTGTAGCAGCCGGCTGCTCCAGTCGGCCAGGGGGCTGGCGTAGGTGATCACGAGCGTTTGATTGGGTTGCGTCGGCGAAGGCGGCGTCAACGGCGCCTCGATAATCCCAAGCGCCGGAATGCTGACGAGATGTTGCGTGAAGGAGATATCGCCCTGGTTGCGAATCGTAAGACAGTGCGCCGCCTGACCATAGGCGTTGTTGGTAATTGGCGCATTGTGAGAGGTTGTCGTGCTGCACGCCGTCGAGGGCACGCCGACGGTGAGCGTTGCGCCGATGCGCGGATTGACAATGCGGATCGTGGTCGGCTGGGACGCAACCTGATAGGCTCTTCCCTCCTTCTCTACCGTCCAAAGCGCTTTGGATGTGGTAGTGTTCGTGACAGAGACGGTGCGAATAAGGCCGTTGGCAAGGGTGGGCGTCAGCGTCTGGCCGTCCTGCAGCACCGGCCCCGGCGTCCAGTTCACAACTGTAGCGCCATCGTCATCGAGCAAGCTCAACAAGGTGATCGGCCCGCCGCTGTTGTTTGTGATCGTATAGCAATAGAAAACGGGCGCTCCGGCAACGACGGCGATCGTTGTTTCTGAGCCGGACTGACACGCCGCCTCTGGATCGAGGTCAGGGGCGGCGAAAACCACCGTCTTCCTCAGGAAGACATTGTCCGGTGTGCCGGTCTCTTGGGCAAGAACGGCGCGGCGCGACTCGCCCATGAGCAACCAGAACCCTGCCAACAGCAGCAGAAGCGCCGACGCCGATGCAGCCAGCGCACGCACAACGCGCATCGATGGAAGCGGTGCAGCAGAGTTGATTTTCACGGTAAACGCGTCGTTACGTCTCCTGCATCCAAAAGATGAGAACGTCCTCCTTCATCGACGACCACCAACGCCCCATCCGCCGTCACATCGACGGCGACGCCATGAAGCTGGCGATGCCCATCTTTATGGAAGAGGACGGTCACGGGTTGTCCCAACGTCAAGAGTAGGTTGCGCCATTCCTGATAGACGTCATGCGTCGATGTGAGAATTAAATCTTCCCATGCACGGCAGAGTGCAATGAGCAAAGAGGTGCGGTCGACCATCCGGCCAATTGCCAGACGCAAGCTGGTGGGTGGAGGCGCCTCCGGCGGAACCTCCGGAAGCGCATCTGACGGCTGATTGACGTTGACCCCGATTCCGATAATTGCATATTGAGCTTGCTCGCGCACATACGATGTTTCGATCAGGATGCCGCCCACTTTTTTGGCATGGGCAAGGTCTGCGCCGAGCATGATGTCGTTGGGCCATTTCAGCCCCAGTTCATCGGTGAGCTCCGGAAGTTCGGCGGCGATGGCGCGCACCGTTGCGACGCCGGCTATCATCGGCAGATGCGCCAGATTCGAGGGCAGGTGTTCGCCTTTTAAAATAAGGCTAATGAGCAGCGCCTGCGCCATCGGCGCCTCCCAACGGCGTTGCAGCCTCCCCATGCCCGCAGTTTGCTCCTCCGCCACGACCAGGGTTCCCGAGCGGGTGGAGGGATCTCCTGCCAGACGATGGGCGATCTGCATTGTGCTGGGCGCACTGACGTGATAGTCGATGGTGTGGCCGATGACCGCATCCTTGAGTGCGACGGCAATCCGGGTTATATTCAAGATCGGGTGATGGTTGGTTGAAGCGTTCATAGCACCGGATATTTTCAGGATCTTTGCTCTTTGTTTTCAGAAAAGGATCGGGTATAAGAGCCTTTGTTGAGTGACAGATTACATGACGAGCGTTGCAGCGTCAAACGGTTATGTATCTTAACATCAGTACTGCTTTTGTGGAGATTGTTCATTCAGGTACAATGGCGTTGTCAAAGGCTCATGACGAAGAGCTATCTGGCAACGAAGGCGTGCAGGAGCCAATTTGTTTCAACGATTTTCTGTTCGCGCTTCCCCAGATGACACGGACGCAGATTTCCCGTACGAGGACATCCTAGAGGGATTCGACGACTCGGGCCCATCTTTGCCGATCATTTTAATCAGTGCGGCTGCTGGCGTGGCAGGAGGCGTGATCGGTCTATATATTACATATATCGTTCTTCAATGGGACCTCGCGGCCAGCGTGTTTGTCGCCGTGTTATGCGCAAGCGCCGGAGTAGGGGTCACAGGCGCCGGACTGACGGCGCTGACCGGCGACAAGGCAGCGACGGCCAATATCGCAATGAGTTGCGGCTTGATTGTGATTGTGTCGGCCTTTTTAGGCTTTTGCATGTTGGTCGGCGCCTTGGTGGCGACCTTGATTGTACTCTTTAGCGCCCGGTGACCTATGCGAGCGATTATTTTTGACCGTCATGATCCATCGCCGAGCGTTTATCGTCTCAGCGACGCCGTTCCGGTTCCGCACCCTCCGCAGGACGGCGTCGTGGTGAAGGTGCACTACGCTGCCTTAAATCGTCTTGACAATTTTGTGCGGCTCGGCTGGAAAGGGCTGAACCTACAGTGGCCGCATATCCCTTGCAGCGATTTCAGCGGCGAAATCGTTGCCCTCGGCGATGAGGTGACGGAATGGCGGGTTGGACAGCGGGTGACGGCGAACCCACTCATCTGGTGTGGCCGCTGTCGCGCGTGCCTTGCGGGCAGGCACAATCATTGTCGCAGCGCTCATCTGCTTGGCGAGCACATCCGCGGCGCCTGCGCCGACTATGTGGCGCTGCCGGCGCGGAACTTGATCGCAGTGCCGGAAGGATTTGATATGCGTCTGGCGGCCGCAGCTTCGCTGGTCTATGTCACGGCGTGGCACAACCTAATCACAGCCGGTCGGCTGCAAGCGGGCGAGCGGGTCCTGGTGGTAGGCGCCGGCGGCGGCGTGAACACGGCGTCGATCCAGATCGCCAAACTGGCGGGTGCGTCTGTCTACGTGATTGCCGGCAACGCAGACAAGGCCGCGCGTGCGCTTGCACTCGGCGCCGATTGGACGATCGACCGCAGCGAGACGCCATCCTGGTCAAAAGCAGTCTATGATGCCACCGACCGTGTAGGCGTCGATATGGTGGTGGATAACGTAGGACAGGCCACGTGGGTCGAGAGCCTACGCACTCTCCGACCCGGCGGTCGGCTGGTCACCGTGGGCGGCACCAGCGGCTATCAGGCGGAAACGCCGGTCAATCTGATTTTTGCGCGCCATCTCCGCATCATCGGCAGCACAATGGGGACGCAGGAAGATTATTTGACGGTCATGCAGACGGTGTTTCAGGGGAAGCTTCGTCCGGTCATCGACAGCGTGTTTCCGATCGAACAATTTCAACAAGCGATGGAACGTCTTATCAACGGAGAAATGTTTGGTAAGATTGTAATCGCGGTGAATCCGGCGCCGACGGATGTGTAGCGCCACACATTCGGGGCGCTGTGCACGAATACGAAGTCAACCCGCTGATGGCTTAACACATTTTATGAGGACAAAGGTAGGCACATGGTGAAAGACGCATCAGTAGACCCACGAATTCAAGAATTGCGCGAGCGCAAGGCTGCCGCCTACCTGGGCGGCGGCGAGGAGAAGATTGCCCGACAGCACGCCCGCGGCCGCATGACGGCCCGCGAGCGGCTACAATTGCTGCTCGACAAAGGCACCTTCCGCGAGCTGGACGTCTTCGTCACCCACAACACCACCGAGTTCGGGCTGGACGGACAGAAGATCCCGGGCGACGGCGTCGTGACCGGCTACGGCACCATCAACGGCCGCTTGGTCTTCGTCTATTCTCAGGATTTCACGGTCTTCGGCGGCAGCGTCAGCCGCGCCCACGCTCAAAAGATCTGCAAAGTAATGGACATGGCCATGAAAAACGGTGCGCCGCTCATCGGTCTGAACGACTCCGGCGGCGCTCGCATTCAAGAGGGCGTGCACAGCCTGGCCGGCTATGCCGAAATCTTCTATCGCAACGTCATGGCCTCCGGCGTCATTCCCCAGATCAGCGTCATCATGGGGCCGTGCGCTGGCGGCGCCGTCTACAGCCCGGCCATCACCGACTTTATCATTATGGTCAAAGAGACCAGCCACATGTTTGTGACCGGGCCGGATGTGATCAAGGCCGTGACGCATGAAGATGTCACCTTCGAGGAGTTGGGCGGCGCAGTCGTCCACGCCAGCAAGTCGGGCGTCGCCCATTTCGCAGCAGAAAACGAGGAGGATGCGCTCTTTCTCGTTCAACACCTGATCGACTATCTTCCCAGCAACAACATGCAAGACCCTCCCTATCAGCCGCCGACCGACGACCCCTTGCGCGAGGCGCCGGAATTGGACGTCATCATCCCCGACAACCCGAACAAGCCCTACGACATGAAGGAAGTCATTCGGCACATCGTGGACAACGGCCAGTTCCTCGAGGTGCATGAACACTGGGCGCAGAACATCATCGTCGGCTTTGCGCGGCTGGGAGGACGGCCGGTCGGCGTCGTTGCGCAGCAGCCCACCGTGCTCGCCGGCGTGCTGGATGTGGAGGCGAGCCAGAAAGGCGCACGCTTTGTGCGCTTCTGCGACGCCTTCAACGTGCCCTTGATCGTGCTGGAGGACGTTCCCGGCTTCATGCCCGGCGTCAATCAGGAGCACGGCGGCATCATCCGACAGGGCGCCAAGCTGCTCTACGCCTTCTGCGAGGCGACGGTGCCCAAGCTCACCGTGATCGTGCGCAAAGCCTACGGCGGCGCCTACTGTGTGATGAACCCCCGCCATATCGGCGCCGACCTCGTGCTGGCGTGGCCCAGCGCCGAAATCGCCGTGATGGGGCCAGAAGGCGCAGTCAACGTGATCTTCCGCCGTGAAATCGCCGAGGCGGAGGACCCGGCGGCGCGCAAGGCAGAGCTGGTCGAGGATTACCGTCGGCGTTTCGCCAATCCCTACGTGGCGGCGGCGGCCGGCTTCATCGACAACGTCATCGAGCCGCGGGAGACGCGTCCGCATCTGATCAACGCGTTGGAGATGCTCCAGAACAAACGCGACAGTCTACCGCCCAAGAAACACGGCAACATTCCACTTTGAGGTGGGCGCCTATGCCGTTGCCGGAGATTGAGTTTGAACTGACCGCGAACCAATATGAGCGAATGGGCTTTCCCGGCCTTCGCCAGGGACAGCCGTTGAGCGTCGTGCTCGACGCCGGCGTGCTGCTGCCAGACGTCTCCGCCGAGGGCTGGTATACGGTGCAAAAAGAAACGTTGCCGCCGCGTTTCGTCAACGTCGGCCCGGCATGGTTCGCCTTCTCCGGTCAGATTATCGAAGCGGAGCTGTTGACGGAAGAGGATGAACAGACCGGCGTGCTGACCATCGACTGTGGCGTCGCGCCTCTACGCGTGACCTGCGCTCCTCAGGCTGACGGCCGCCTCCCCTACGGTGCATGGGAGACGCGCCATCTTGCCGGCGTCGGTCGAGTGGTGGGCGTTGTCGAGGACGACTTCAGGAGCGGCGTCGGGCAGACGACCGATGTCACCATCTGGCGCTTTCGAAGGCTGATCTTGCGACCGGGAGATCCTCTCTTCGGACAGTGGCATGAGAGCGTTGAACTGGCGCCGTTGCCGTTTTACTACGACCGCATCCTTGTGACAGCACGCGTCCATCGTCGAGGAATTTGAGAGAACAACGAGAATACGCCTATGTTCAGAAAAGTACTTGTGGCCAATCGAGGGGAGATCGCCGTGCGGGTGTTGCGCGCCTGTGAGGAGCGCGGCATCGCCACCGTCGCCATCTTTTCCGAGGCCGACCGCACGGCGCTGCATGTGCGTTACGCCGACGAAGCCTATTGCATCGGCCCTGCGCCGAGCCGAGACAGTTATCTTCGCATCGATAAGATCATCGACGTCGCCCGCAAAGCAGGCGCCGACGCCATTCATCCGGGTTACGGCTTTCTTTCCGAGCGCGCCGAATTCGCCGCCGCCTGTCGCGACGCCGGCATCACCTTCATCGGACCCAGCCCGGAGGCGATCGAGGCGATGGGAGACAAAATCACGGCGCGCGAAAGCGTGCGCCGGCGCGGCGTGCCTCTGGTTCCCGGATCGGAACGGGGCCTGCATGACGAAGATTTGGTGGCAGCCGCCAAAGAGATCGGTTTTCCGATTATGATTAAGGCTGCCGCCGGCGGCGGCGGCAAAGGGATGCGCGCCGTCTACGACGTCGGTGCGCTGCCGGATGCGATCGGCGCAGCGCGGCGCGAGGCGATGGCAGCCTTCGGCAACGACGAAGTCTATCTCGAGAAGTTGATC
>JANWYX010000203.1 GCA_025055055.1 Caldilinea sp.
ATCAGCGAAGAAGAACTCAAACCCAATCGCTGGGAAAGCCTTAAAGCCAGATTCCGGCGCAGTTGATAGAAGGATCAGCGATTGACCAGCGGCAAAAAGATACTATTGGCGAAACGGACGTGTGCGCCACCCGAAGCGCCGCCAGGAATCGGAAGATCGATGCTGCTGGCGCCGTTGACCTCGTCCAGCGTTACGGATTGCATCGCAGAGCGGTTCGATCTAGCATCTTGCGCCCAAATCCGGTAAACGCCGTAGGGGAGCTCGCGTGCAACGAAAAAGCCCTCGGCGTCGGTGGTCAAGACGAGGGGGATGGTCTCTCCTTCACCCTGGATGAAAACCATCGCACCTGCAGCGTTCGGCTCGCCAACGTTCGCCTGACCGTTCCCGTCCAGGTCATAAAAGACCGAACCGGAGATGTACCCACTTGCTCCTTCGGTCTCTTCGCCAAACGCCAGCGCCGCTGCGCCCAGAAGGGCAAGCAACATCAGTTGGATGATGCCAATGGCGACGATCCGTCTGGGCCACTTCATAGGGACACCACGCTCCGAAAAAGGGTTTATTTAAAGATGAGCATACCACGCAATGCAGCTTACGGCGCTTTCATTTCCCTGTCATTTTATTCCTCTTTGCGTAAAGAAGCAATATATTCTGGTTAAATAGACGATAATTTTAAGATTGGAAAATTTTAAGGTTGGAATTTGCAACGAGGGCTCTATCGTCAAAAGAACGGCGCTTTAGGAGGCTTCTTTTGTCTTGTGGTAAAGTACGCACGCAAGGGGCGACCGCATTTCTCGTATTTCGCTGTACAATGAGGAAGTGCCTTGCACTTGGACGTCACGGCAGGCAGAAAACTCATGCTCAGTGGTGGGCGCTCAGGAGTAGGCTCTATGAAGGAGATCGGATATGGGAGTCATGGTAGAACAACGCATGAGCCTGGAGCAGATGGGCGCAGCGGCGCGCGCAGCCAGCCGTCGCCTGGCTGCTTATACCACAAACGCTAAAAACCAGGCGCTGCTGGCGATTGCAGATAGGCTCGAAGCGCGTCTCCAGCACATTCTGGCGGCCAATGCCCGGGACATGGAGGAGGCGCGCGTTAAAGGGCACACACCTGCCCTGCTCGATCGGTTGCTGCTCAACGAAGGCCGCGTGCGCGCGTTGGCAGCGGATACGCGCAAAGTCGCTGCGCTGCCCGACCCGGTCGGCGCCGAGATCGAAAGCCGTCTGTTGCCCAACGGCATGCGGCTGAGCAAGCGGCGCATACCGATCGGCGTCCTGGGCGTCATCTACGAGGCGCGGCCGAACGTCACAATCGACATCGCTGCGCTGTCGCTCAAAACCGGCAACGCCGTGATTTTGCGCGGGGGAAGCGAAACTTTGCGGAGCAACTTGGCGTTAGTGGAGACGATCCAGGATGCGCTGGAGGCGAGCGGCTTCCCGGTGGAGGCAGTGCAGTATATCGACAACCCTGACCGCGCGCTCGTAACGCAGTTGTTGCGTCTCGATCGCTACGTCGATATGATCATCCCGCGCGGAGGAGCGGCCCTGCATAAACTCTGTCGCGAGCAGGCCACCATCCCGGTCATCACCGGCGGCATTGGCGTTTGCCACTTGTTCGTCGATGAAAGCGCCGACCTTGCGCGCTCGCTTGATATCATCGAAAATGCGCGCGTGCAGCGACCCAGCGTGTGCAATTCCTGCGACACCGTGCTCGTCCATCGAGCCGTGGCCGCACAATTTTTGCCCATGCTCGCCGAACGCATGGCGCGCTGCAAGGTGGAGCTGCGGGCGGAGCCGAGGGCGTATGCACTGTTGCAGGCGAATCCTTACGGCGCCACCGTGTTGGAAGCCGGGCCAGACGATTTCGATCAGGAGTGGATGGCTCTGATTTTGGGCGTCAAGGTCGTCGACGATGTGGAAGAGGCGATTCAGCACATCTACGAGCACGGCTCGGAGCATTCGGACGGCATCCTGACTAACAACCTTGCCAACGCCAATCGTTTCGTCGACGCCATCAACTCTTCGGCGGTCTTCGTGAACGCCAGCACGCGCTTCAACGACGGCGGACAGTTTGGCCTGGGCGCCGAAGTGGCTATCAGCACGCAAAAGCTGCACGCCCGCGGGCCGATGGGGCTGGAGGAGCTGACAACCTACAAATGGGTGTGCATTGGAAACTGGGATATCCGTCCATGAACAACGCCGATCCACCTGAATATCTTTATTACGTTAATGGAGCGTTCGTGCCGGCCCACCAGGCCGCCTTGCCTCTGGACGACCTTGGCCTGGTGCGCGGCTATGGCGTCTTTGAGCTCTTGCGCACCTACGGCGCGCAGCCGTTCGGCCTGCAAGCCCATCTAGCGCGTCTGCAGCGCTCTGCAGCCCAAATTGACCTGGAGTTGCCGTGGTCGTTGACTGCGCTGGAGGCGATCGTTGAAGAGACGCTGGCGCGTAACGATCCGACGGACGTGACAATTCGCATCATTGTCACCGGCGGCGCCTCGAGCAACTTTCTCATGCCTGAAGGACGCCCTTCCTTGCTGGTGATGCTTGCGCCGGTCAAAGCGCAGCCCGATCACCTATATAGCAAGGGCGCTAGCCTCATCACCTTCGACGCGCCACGCTTTATGCCGACGGTCAAAAGTCTCAACTACATCACGGCGATCCGCGGGCAACAGCGCGCTCACGCAGCAGGCGCCGTCGAAGCCCTCTACTGCGATGCGCAGGGCGTCATCACCGAATGTACCACCAGCAATTTCTTTCTCTTTCACGGCGATCAACTGGTCACGCCGGCCAGAGACATCTTGCCCGGGGTGACGCGCGCGGCGGTGCTGACGCTGGCCGCCGATCGCTTCGAGATCATCGAACGTCCGATCCATCGCTCTGAATTGAGCATCGCCGATGAGGCCTTCATCACCAGCACCACGAGAGAGATCATGCCGATCGTGCGCATCGATGAACAGAGGATCGGCGATGGCTGCGTGGGCAAGCGCACGCAATGGCTGCTCGAACTATTCCGCACTTCTGTCCGGCAAGGTCTTGTTCCCATGTTTGAGCCAGCTTAAATTTGTCATCCACAGAGTTAATTCTGTCACCGTGCGTTTTATGCATATCTTGATGAAGATGAAGTTGCCTGTCGCCATGTCGTCCTTTAATCCATCTTCCTTCACCATCTCATCCAGCGCCATCATGGTACATCGTCTCACAAAACATAAGCTTATCCTGTTCTTCGTTTTGCTTATTGTGACTGCGCTTTCCCTTGCGGCCTGCGGCGCCGGCGAACCTGCGCCTACGCCTACGCCCACCAAGACACCGGTCGCAACGGCCGGTAACCCGCACGCCTCGCCCACGCCTGTGGCGCTGCCAATGCCGACGCCCACGCCCGAGCCGCCCACCCCTACGCCGCGACCGGAGAACATTGCCCCGTTCACCGGTCTGCCGGTCGATGATCCGGAGCGCATCAAGCAGTTGCCGATCTTTGTCTGCGTCAACAATGACGCCGCCGGCCGCGCTGCGCACTGGGGATTGAGCAAGGCCGACCTGGTATACGAGTATATCGTCGATGGCTTCTCGCTGACGCGTCTGACGGCGATGTATCACAGCCAGGAAGCGGATCGCATCGGGCCGGTGCGCTCGGCGCGCTACCCGAACATCTGGATGGTGCAGATGTACGGCGGGGTGCTCGCCTGTTCGGGCGGCAGCGACGCCATCCGCTATCTGCTCAAAAACGAAGTCGGCTTCCCCTATCTCGACGCCGACATCGACGATCCTTCCAACAACCGCTATTTCACCAACTTGGGGACCGACTATCGCACGCGGCTGCAGGCGCGCACCGATGGCGTACGACAATGGCTTGCGGACAAAGGCATCCCCACAGAGTGGAATAAACCGGGCTTTGAGTTTAGCGAGGAGCCTCCGCCCAACCCCGCCGGCGAGGCCGCAGTGATCGACATTCCCTACCCCGGTGGCAACAGTGTGCAATGGCGCTACGACCCGGCGCTGGGGGGCTATATTCGCTACCAGGGCGGCGTGCAGCAGTTCGACCCGGCCATCAACGGCCCCATCGTGGCCTCCAACGTGATCGTTCTGGCGGCCGTGCATGAAGTGACCGACATTATCGAGGATACGCTCGGCACTAAAGGCATTAACATCAAACTGCACGAATTTGGCGACCTGCGCATCTTCCGCGATGGCAAGGTCTATGAAGGCACCTGGCGCGCCAGCCAGGAGGCGCCTCCGCGCTGGCTTGGCCCCGGCGAAGTCCCAATCACGCTGAAGCCGGGACAGAGCTGGGTGCAGGTCGTGCGCAAGATCGAGGATATTTCGTATCAATAATTAGAATCGGCGTATCTATCGTTCGATCGACGCTTCCCCTGTCACGTAGGGCCAGCGGACTCGGGATGCAAGCCTTAAGAGACGCAGCAATGAAAAGAGGCCACCCATGTCCCGAATACAAACCCAAGATCAACGCTTGCTCCCTACCGTACGCCGCCATTGCTTCTGCATTCCTCTTGCTTCGCTCGGAAAGCGGGGATTCCAACAGACGGCGTCGTTCCTGGTTTCGCTCGCGCTGCTGATTGCAGCGTTGGCGCTGCCCGAAAATTTCGGCTTGCATGTGGAGGCGCAGGCGACGACGCCTGCGCCGACGCCCACCTATGTCGTGCAGCCCGGAGATTCATGGACGAGCGTTTCGCGCAAGACAGGCATCCCGATCGGAGAACTGCAGGCCGCCAACCCTCGCTCCGTGCGCCCCACCGGTTGGTTGTTGGTCGGCGAAGTGTTGATTTTGCCTGTACGCAGCGAGGCCACTCCCACGGTCGCAGCGCCGACAACCTCACCGACGGCGGCCGCTCTCACAGCCACGCCCGACCCCATCCTCGCCCTGCCCACGAACGAAGCCGGCCAGCGCATTTACATTGTGCAGCCGGGTGAATCCTGGAACAGCATCGCACAGAAATTCGGCGTCAGCCCTGAAGCCCTGCGCGCCGCCAACCCGCGGGCAGTGCGTCCGGGATTGGTGCTCTTCCGCAATGAACAACTGATCATCCCTGCGCCGGTCTCGGCCACTCCGACGCCCTCGCCCGCAGCCACGCCTACGCCCGGGGAAACCGAAGCCACAGAGACGCCTGCGCTGGAGGAGCCGGCGGAGGCGTCCGCTCCCTGCCCAGCTGCGTTCGCCGATTACCCTGCGCGCATCGCAGCGATGCTTGCCAACTCGAGCGATATGGACGCAGTGATGACTTTCCTGGACGACTGCGAGGCGCTGGTCATGAACAATGCGCGCAGCGGCGACTGGAACGGCGACGGGGTCGCAGACTGGGCGATCGTGCTCGAGAATCCCCATTCCGACTCGGCGCAGCCCGAACAAGAGCTGCTCATTTTGATGAGCAATGACGCAGGGTATGCGCTCAGCTATCAGGCGCGACCGGCCGGGCGGGTGAGCATCCTGGCGGCAGATGACGTCAATCTGGACGGTCAGCCCGACCTGATCTGGGTGGACACCACCTGCGGGGCGAGCACCTGCTTCGATGCGGTACTGGTGCGCAGTTGGGATGGCTCGGGCTGGATCGACTGGACGGAGCGCACGATCGTCATGGCTTACGCCGAAGTCAAACTGGATGAGGCGAGCGACAACGGCCAGGGGCGCGAGATTGTGCTGCAAGGGGGCCAGTATGGCAGCATCGGCGCCGGCCCGCAGCGAGAACGCACCGAGGTCTGGGGCAGCGTCGACGGCGCACCCTACGCTCTCTTGGAAAAAATTTACGCGCCCAGTAACTGCCTTTATTTCAAAGTTCTCGACGCAAACGAAGCGCTGGCTCGACATCAAGAGCTCGGCCTTGCGCAAGCGCGCAAGCTGTACACCGAAGCGGTCACCGATCGCACGCTGGTCAAATGTGGACAGCGCAGCGATGAGATGAACGAACTGCGCAGCTTCAGCCTCTTCCGTCTGGCTGTGATCCACGGGTACGAAGACGCGCCAGCGTTGGCTGCGGAGACGGTGGAGCAGCTACGGGACATCTTCCCAGACTTGCCTTTCACGCCGCTGGCCGAGGTCTGGCTAGAGGTCTATGCGTCGACCGAAGACGCTGCGGCGGCCTGCTCTGCTGCGGCCGCCTACGCCGAAGCTCACCCAGAGGCGCACCAGGCGCTCTCCGACTATGGATACGCCAACCCCACCTTCACCGCCGCCGATCTCTGCCCTGTGCTCGACATCGACCAGGAGACGTCGGCTGACGAAGCGGCGGAGGAGGCAACGTCCGCCATCGAGGCGAGCCAACCGATCACGCCGCTCTTCACGCTCACGGCCACGACCGACCTCTCTGCAGTGGCGCCGGTGGCGGCGGAGCCGGCAGGCGAGCTGCCCGACTGCCCCAAGACGCTCGATGAATATACAACTGCGTTGCCAGTTGTTCTCACGCTGGCGGAGGGCGATCCACTGATCGTGGAAACCTGGCTGCGCCTGTGCGACGGCATGACGGATCAACGCGGCGGCATGTTGCTGGCCGACTTTAACGGCGACGGCGTGGAAGACGCCCTGTTCCTGCCCACCATTGTGAGCGACCTTGGCTTCGGGCCGGGTGGAGCGCAAGGAGCCGTGCTGCTCTATCATGGCGGAAGTGCAGGCTATGAGCTGGTCTATGCGCCGGAAGTCTACGGACAGCCGACGCTGTTGGCTGTCGACGACCTCAACGGCGATCATCGCATCGATCTCGCCTGGACGGTGGACGGCTG
>JANWYX010000041.1 GCA_025055055.1 Caldilinea sp.
CGCCTTCTTCTAGGAAAACCGAAGCATTCTGAAGACAACGACGCGCCTTCCCCCTATCGCTCGATCCCTGTAGAAATGTGCGCTGCAGGTCGTTCCCTGACGTCGCAATGGTGCGGTTCATCGCCTCGGCGTGATTTGACACGGCATGTAACTTTAAGTAACATCCCCTTGAAACTCCCAGTTTCACACAGCGCACACCGAGCCGTTCATACTGAGGCAACCATGCAACCTTCCCAATCGGCGCTCAACCGACAACAGGGCAAACATCAGGTTGACGAACAGCGCAACGCCATCTTGTTGGCAGCGGAGAAGCTGTTTTTGGAGAAGGGTCTCGACAAAACCCAAATGATGGACATCGCCGCTGCAGCCGGCATTTCCAAAGTCACGCTCTACCGTTATTTTCCTCACAAAGACGCAATTGCGGTCGAAGTCCAGATCCGCATGTTGGAGCGCATTGCAGCGGCGGTTGGACTGAACGCAGAGACATTCGAGCCTTCCTTGGAGACGGTGAAGGTGGCGGTACAACGCATGGTGCGCAGTTTTGACCGGTTGCGCGATGCGTACCGCTATATCGGCATGTTCGACAGCCTCTATTTGGACCACCCTTTTGACGCCGAGATTTCACAGCGCACGAAAGATCGGCTGAGAGCGCACTGGAAGGGGCTTGAATCGATCGAGCGCTCAAAAGCTGCGCCGGAGAGCAGTCGCGCTGAGGTGATTTTGAGCGCCGCAATTTGGTTTCTGGAAAAGATCGCCCTGCGCGGGGAGCTCACGTGGAGCCACGCAGCGATCCCGCTGGAAGCGCATCTAGACGTCTTTGAAGAGATGGTTGCGGTCTACATCGAGCACTGTCTACGTGAAAATGCAAGCAAAGACAATTGAGGAGGAGCAATGACGACACACGAGACCCCGCCCGCCCCGATTTCCATCAAACATTTGCGCACCGAATATCTGGAAAATCCTCTCGGCATTGACGCGCGGCAGCCGCGGCTGGAATGGCGGATCGAGGCGCACGGGCGCGGCGTCTTCCAGAGCGCCTATCAGGTGCAGGTGGCCGACTCGCTGAACGGCCTGACCCAGGGCGAAGATCTGTTGTGGGACTCTGGCAAGGTGACGTCCGACGCCACCTTTGTGCGGTGCACAGGCGTCGAGATGCACTCTCGGCGGCGCTATTTCTGGCGCGTGCGCATCTGGGATGGACGGGACCGTACTTCGACTTGGAGCGGGCCTGCCTGGTGGGAGATGGGGCTGCTTGATCCGCAGGAATGGAGTGCAGAGTGGATCGAGGTGGGCTGGGATGAAGACCCAAAAGCGTTCAAGCCCTGTCCGTTTTTCCGCCGCGCGTTCCGGCTGGATGCGCCGGCGCGCTCCGCCCGTCTCTACATCACGGCGCATGGCCTCTATGAGGCTTGGCTCAACGGCCGGCGCGTCGGCGACCAGTGCTTTACACCTGGCTTCACCCCTTATGACAAGATGCTGCAGTATCAGGCGTACGACGTCACTGCGCTGGTGCAGCAGGGAGAAAACGCGGTCGGCGCCATCCTGGGCGATGGCTGGTATCGCGGTAAGGTGCACATCGCCGGCCATCGCAACGTGTACGGCGAGCGATTGGCGCTGTTGGCGATGCTCGTCGTGGAGACCGTGCAAGGATCGCAGATCGTCATCGGAACCGATTCGGCATGGAAGACGACAACCGGGCCCATTCTGAAGTCCGACCTAAAAGACGGCGAGACTTACGACGCTCGTCTGGAGATGCCGGGCTGGTGCACACCCGGCTTCGACGACCGCTCGTGGCAAGGCGTGCGCGTGGTTTCGCATCCCAAGCATCATTTGGTCGCTTCGATGGGACCGCCGGTGCGACGGAAGGAGACCTTCAAGCCCATCCTGCTCACGACGCCCAAGGGCGAGAGCGTGCTCGATTTCGGACAGAATCTAGCCGGCGTCGTGCGTTTTAAAGTGCAAGGCCCCAAAGGCGCCGTCGTGCGTTTGACGCACGGCGAGGCGCTGGATAAGGAGGGCAATTTTACCCAGGCGCATCTGTTCCTGTTTAGCAAGCCCGACCCGGAAAAGAACCCCTTCCAGCAAATCCGGTACATTCTCAAAGGCGAGGGGCTCGAGGAGTACGAGCCGCGCTTCACCGTGCACGGCTTCCGGTATGTGAAAGTGGAGGGATGGCCGGGCGCAATCAACCCGGATGACTTCTGCTCCGTCGCCATCTACAGCGACATGGAGCCGACAGGGTCGTTCGAATGCTCCGATTCGCTCATCAACCGTCTCCACAAAAATGTCGAATGGAGCATGAAAAGCAACTTCCTCGACCTGCCGACCGACTGCCCGCAGCGTGAGCGCGCCGGTTGGACGGGCGACGCCCAGATTTTTGCACCCTCCGCCGCCTTCCTCATGGATGTGCGCGCCTTCTTCCGCAAATGGCTGAAGGAACTAACCCTGGAGCAGCGTCCAGACGGCATGGTCGGCAATTTCGTTCCTAACCCGGAGCAGTTGGTGAAGAAGCGATTTCCCATGAATTTCCTTGCAAAGCTGGAAGGCTCTGCGGGCTGGGGCGACGCTGCCACGATCATCCCTTGGGCGCTCTATCAGGCGTATGGAGATACTGAATTTCTGGAAAACCAGTACGAAAGCATGAAGGCATGGGTCGAATATGTGCGCAAGCGCGCAACGCACACCAATTGGTCCAAATATCTGAACCCGCGCTATCTTTTCAACAAGGAGCGCCGCAAGCGTCAACATCTGATCTGGGACACCAACTATCACTGGGGAGAGTGGCTCGAACCCGGCGAAAGCGGCGGGCTGAACACCTTGTTCGGCATCATCAAGCGCTTTTATCTGGGCGAGCCTGTGGTGGCCACCGCCTACTTTGCCTACTCCACGCGCCTTCTGGCCAAGGCGGCGGAAGCGCTAGGCAAGACCGAGGACGCCGCCTTCTACGGAGCTTTAGCGAATCAGATCAAGGCGGCCTATGCAGCTGAGTTTATCGGCAAAGATGGTCGTATTCATCCCGATCGGCAGGCTTCCTATGTGCGTGTGCTCGCTTTTGACCTGGCGCCGGAAGAGCTGAAGCCGGCCATCGTCGAGCATCTTGTGCGGCTGGTGCGGGCCGGCGGCAACCATGTCGGCACAGGCTTCCTCTCCACCGTTTTTCTGTGTGAAGTGTTGGCGGAAAACGGCCGACCGGACGTAGCCTACGATCTGCTGACCCAAAAGACGGCTCCCTCCTGGTTGTACGCCGTCACCAAGGGCGCGACGACGATTTGGGAGGCGTGGGAAGGCGTCGACGCAGCGGGCGAGCCGCACGCCTCGCTCAATCATTATAGCCCCGGCGCTGTGGTAAACTTTTTGCACCGCAAAGTGGCGGGGATCGAGGCCGCTGCGCCGGGTTACAAACGCATCCGCATTCGCCCCATGCCGGGCGATGGAATTACCGGCGCCCGCGCGTCCTATGACTCCGTGCACGGACGGATCGTTTCCGATTGGAAAATCGAGGAGGGGAGGATGCGGCTGAACATCG
>JANWYX010000042.1 GCA_025055055.1 Caldilinea sp.
CGACCCGCGCTGGACCGGGCGTTGGGACAAAAAAAGGCGCATCGACCTCGCCCGGGCAATGTTGCGCACCGTGCAGATCGAGCGACTGATCACCCATCGCCTACCCGTGGAAGAAGCGCCGACAGCCTATCGCCTGCTCGAACAGGAGCCCGAACGCACGTTGCAAGTGCTATTTGAATATGCAAAATGAATCTGCATAAGGAGCAGCGTCCATGTACACGTTGGCCGTCCAACGCGACTTTGTCGCCCAGCATTTTTTGATCGGCGGCGACTGGGGTGCGGAGAACTTCTGGCACTCCCATCACTATCGGCTGGAGCTCATCCTGGAAGGCGATACGCTCGATCAACACGGGTATCTTGTCGACATCGTGCATGTCGAACGGGAGCTTGAAGCCATCGTCGCCCATTACAAAGACAAAACGCTCAACGATCTGCCTGAGTTCGCCGGTCTGAATCCAAGCATCGAACACTTCACACGCATCGTCTGTCTCAAGCTGAACGAGGCGATCCCTGCGCCGAATATCCAGGCGCTGACGGTGAAAATCTGGGAGAATCAGATCGCCTGGGCCGCTTATCGCTGCGAGCGCTAGCAGACGATGCGCGTCGGCCTCATTCTCTACGGCAGCTTGGACACACTTTCCGGCGGCTATTTGTACGACCGCATGTTGGTGCGGACGCTCGAAGAAGCCGGCCATCGCGTCACCCTCTTCAGCCTACCGTGGCGCAGCTATCCTCGCCATTTGGCCGACAACTGGCGCCTCGACTGGAGGGCGCGCCTGCTCGCTGCGCCCGTCGATCTCTGGCTACAGGATGAGCTCAATCATCCTTCCCTGTTCTGGTTCAACCGCACCTTGCGAAAACACCGCCCGACGCCGATTGTGAGCATCGTTCACCACCTGCGCAGCAGCGAAGCGCACCCTCGCCCTCTGCCGGCGCTATATCGACGAATCGAGCGCGCCTATCTCGCTTCGGTCGACGCGTTTTTGGTCAACAGCCACACCACGCTCTCCACGGTGCTGGCCCTGGCGCCGACACACCGGCCAGCCCAGGTAACCTATCCCGCTGCTGATCATCTGCCCGCTTGCCCCGAAATCGACGCCGAAACCATTGCCGCCCGCGCGTTGTGCGCCGATCGCCTGCGCGTCCTGTTCGTCGGCAACCTTATCCCGCGCAAAGGGGTGCATTTTCTGCTGGACGCCATGGCAATGGTCGGTGGAGAAATCGAGTTGACTGTGGTGGGAAGCCTTGACCTGAGCAACAACTATACAAATCTGCTTCGACGCAAAGTCAACGCATTGAACCTGCGTCCACAGGTGCGCTTCCTCGGCAGAGTGGATGACGTAACGCTTGTCTCCCTCTACCGCAGCCATCATGTGTTTGCAGCGCCGTCCTATGAAGGGTTCGGCATCGCCTATTTGGAGGCGCAACGCTTCGGGCTGCCTGTGATCGCCCTGACGATCGGCGCTGCTCCTGAGGTTGTGCTCGACGGCCGTACAGGGGTGCTGGTGAAACCCGGCGACAGCGCCGCGATCGCCGCTGCGTTCCAACGGCTCAGCAGCGATCGCGAGCGATTGCTGGGAATGAGTCTTGCAGCTCGCCTGCGTTACACACTCCATCCGACTTGGAACGAAAGCATGAACGCAGCGGTGCGCTGGCTAGAGACAATAGCAATGTGCGCTGCGCATGAAGGCCGGTCCTGAAAAATTAAGGTTGAAAATGGATTCACGGCCAGTGTCGCATCGGAAGTCCGGGAATTGGCGAGCGGAAGGTCGGCAGGCGCTGCATGCCTAAGGAGCCGATGTATACCGTGCGCAGATCAGGACCTGCAAATGTGATGCTGGCGGGCAATTGTAGGTGAGCGCCTGCGCATGCGAACATATCCATCGGCGTAAGCGTGCCATCTGAAAGTTTGGCGACGGCGTTGTCGATGGCCGGCTGATTGACATCCGACAGAATCGTGTACACCTCCCCTTCGGGCGTGACGACGACAACTTCATTGCGCACAACCAGCGTAACCCAAAGATTGCCTTCCACATCGAAAGCAAATCCGTCCACATAGGCGCCGTGGCCTAAATCTCCGGGCGGCACTACTTCCTGTGCGCCGAGTAAGCCATCGGCCAGCACCGGATAGCGCACCATGCGGCGCTGCATTGTCTCCGCCACATACAGGTAGGACTCATCATGGTTCATGCGCACTTCGTTGGGAAAATAGAGACCATCGGCGACGATCTGGGCGCCATTTTCGTCGATGCGCACAAGATAGCCGTCCGGTCGTGCGTGCTGGACAGCCGGCCACCACGGCAACTCGCGCGAGGATACAGAAACCCAGAGGCGGTCGCGGCGGTCGACAAAAACAAAATTCACCGCGCCGAGAGGCGACTGCGTTCCGACCCCTTCGAGTAAAACCTGTTCCTGTCCCACCCGATCCATCCGATAAATGCGACCATCGCCAATGTTGGCGATATACAACGTTTGGCGGTCTGCGCTCATGGCAAGACCGTTCGGTTCATGGCCTTGCGCACCCAGAAGCGTCTGCCTGCCATCTGGATCGATACGCGTGACGGCGCCGCGAGCGTCGGAGCACCAGAGGATGCCGTCAGGCTCGGCAAGCACGCTTTCAGGACGAGCGAGATCTTTCCCCCAAAACGTCAGGTCGCCCAAATCGACATGAAAGTCTTTCAATGACATAAACGCGCCTCCTTGCTGACCTTTGTTCTTGCCTGAAATGAAAGCACCTTCCAGAAAGCTTGGAGCTTCTGGAAGGTGGGCTAGCGACACCTACGCCGGTCCATATTGTTCTTGAACGAAAGGCAACAGCCCTACTTTCTCAAGTCGCTCGAGCGGGGCGCGGAAGGTCACCTGCACCACGCCGGGATGACGCCCGATTTCAATGGCGCCCGTGATGGTGGCTCGATTCTTCACCTCGGGCACACTCATCTCTAGCAAGCGAGCCGCCCGCTCCAAGCCGTTGTCGGTGGCAGCGTTGAGGTCAGGCCCGGTGCCGATCACGGAAATCGGGGCAGACTCTTCCAGCGCATTCAGCCCCCATTGCTTTGCAATGGCCAACGCCCGGGCCTTCTCCTCGGCGCTGAGCGGCTTCGCCAGGAAAGGCAGGTCCTCGACGACGGGCAGCAAGATCGGCCCATCGATGGGGAGGTTCTTAAGCACATGCACCTGCAAGGTCACCACGCCCGAGACGTCGCAGGTGTGTCCGGCGATCTCGCCGTCGCCTTGCAGGGCATGCATGTCGCCTAGATAGACGCCGCCGCCGGGCGTTTTGACCGGGCAGATCAGGATGGCGCCGGCGCGCACGGCGTCGATGTCCATGTGCCCATCCGTGCGATGGACGAGCTGCTCGGCAGTGAGGCCGTATTCATGCGGCGCACCGATCAAAAAGGAGCCGAAGTCGCCGGCGTTGTGAGAGTCGGGGAAGGAGATGGAGGGGGTGGTGCCCAACTGCCCCATGAACGGCCGCAAACGCGCCGCCAGCCCCACCAGATCGTGAGGCGCAAAGGTCAGAATCGGATTCTGAATGGAATTGTCGGGTAAGGCAGCGTAGCGCTTCGCTTCCCATGCGATGGCCTCGGCGGCTTCCTTGTGCAAGGTGACACCGATCGAACGAGCGGCGTCGAAGACAATGGTGTAGCCGTTGGTGAAGGTGAACGGCGAGGTATCGGCGCCGCAATTGGCACAGCGCACTGCAGTTTGGCCGATGCCGCGCAATACGGTCTTCGGATAGAGAGTTCCACACTCCGGACATTTGCCGGCGACATACGGATCACCCAAGAAGCGACCGCTCATTATGCGGTCGTTGCCGGAGGAGGTGGCCAGCGAGGTGACTATAATATCCTTGATACGAATAACGAGGGCATCGCCGACTTCTGCGCCCGCCACTGCCACCGGCCGGGTGACTTCATGGCCGCCGCGAATTTCGGGCGTGATCATCGGTCCCCAACAACCCGGCGCCGTGTTGGCGACGATGTGGCCGCCATCGCGCACAGGACCTAACATGGGCTGATTGGGATCAAGGACGCCGTTGGTGAACTCATTGACAAAGACAGTTTCATAGCCTGTCATGACGCGTGTTTCCACGGAAGGCGTCTGCAAAGCGGAAGGCGAGACAGTCATGGGTTATTCTCCTTGTAGAACAAAACAACGAATAGATCGCAGGTCGAAACGCTAAAAATCGGGGAGCAAAGGCTATTGAGAATATCCGGCCCGAGGCCGAACCTACGGTCATGCACGCAGGTCGCCGGCTGCGTTTAGATGGCTCCGCCCGCCACAGGCAGCAGAAACGCCACTTCTTCGCCCTCGTTCACCCGATCGTTGAGGGCGGCGTGCCGCCCCCCGACCATCGGCACCGCACGTTGCAGGCGAGACGCCAAATCCGGGTGAATGGCGGTCAACGCTTCGATCACTTCCGCCACGGTTGCGCCATCGGAAACCGTGATCTGGAGGCGGGGTGTTCCGCTGATCTGTGCCAGTGCTGCGCTGAGCCGCACAGGAATTTGCATTGTGTTACTCCTTTCAATTTTCCAGCACCAGCGTTCCCCACTCCGTCGGGTTATTGTACGTCGTGCGGGCGGGAGAGGAGGAGATCACCGTCTGCTGGGCAGGGACGTCGCCGTCGTTGTCGTTGACGCTGACGTTGAAACCGAAGCGCATGCCGGGCAGCAGCTCGGTCGGGCTGATGTCGAAATAAAGCCAAGGGATCAGGGCCTCGATGGCGTACTGTCCGGGTCCACTTGTCACGGCGCCGGGCGGGTCGAAACGCGCTTCGCCGGCAAGCGGCAGCCAACGATAGCCGCGCAGATAGACGAAGGTCTCGTTGGGCGTCAACCCGATCTGCGTGTCATCGTCGTTGGCGCGCGCGTCGAAGAAATCCTCGGCCAGCAGGCGGTCGAAGTGCACCTCGACGCCGTCCCCTTGCCACATGTTGCTGCCATCGGGACCGGCGCGCAACACATCATCATTGACGGCGACGGCCAGATAGAGTCCCTCCGGCGCCCACATCACCTGAAAGGCGGCGGACAGATCACTAGGGCCGCTCCATTGGTCGCGCCCCTGGACAACTGCGCTGATGGGGTACCAGGGGCCCGGCCAGTCGTCGAAGCGGCCATCGAGCGCGCTCGATTGACCGCGGCGCGCAGTGAAGACGCCGTGCTGCGCCGGCCGCGTCGAAGTATCAACTGCGGTCGTCGCCGTAGGAGGCGCTGTCGGAGAAACGGCAAGTGTTGCGCCGCCGGGCACCCACGTCGTCTCGGCGCTGCGCCAGCGTCCACCGTTACCGAGGGTGAACAGGAGCGGTCGCCAGTCGGCGTCAAAGACGTGGTTGTAGAGATTCTCCGGCGTGCAGCTAGGAACGGCAGCGCTGGCAAGGGCGAATCCTTGTTCAAAGGGTTGGATGGCGGCGCAGAAGCCCTTTTCCGGCATCGTAGCCCAGCCGAGCCGCGCAAAGACATCGTCGCGCATGGCCCACACGTAGCCAAAGCCGCGCTCCGGCCGATACAGCCCCGGCGGAGGCTCGCCGCGCGTCGGAATTTCGCGGCCGTCCCACGCCAGGTTGGAAAGCTCCCAGGTTCCGTCGTTATAGAGAATGTAGGTAAGATTGGTGTCGCTGCGCCACAACATCGCCCCTCGCTCAAAGCGTTCGTAGGCGGCCCAGACGATGCTCGTCGGCGCCGTCGGACAGCCCAGCGCGCCCGGGTCGAAGAGGACGGAGAACTGCCCGTCGAGCGGAACGGGGCAGATGCGCGTTGGCGGCGGTTCGGTCGCCGTCGGCGAAGGCGTGGGCGTCGGGGAGGCAGGCGCCGGCGAAGGCGTGGCCTCCGGCGTCGGCGTCTGCGCAGACGGGGTGAGCTCCGTCTGCGTCGCTTCGCCGGTGGGCGTCCGGCCGGGTTGCGAGGTCACCGCCACCACCGGCGCTTCGGTGGCCGCCCCTGGCCCCAGCCGGTCGGTCAACGTCGCCCAACCGACGCCAACGGCAAAGGCAAAGACAAACAGCACGACGGCGCCTGTCACCCAGAGCCACAGGCGACTGCGACCGGATGACGGCGGCTCAGATGGTTCGTCAGGGATGATCTCAAAATCCTCGGGATTCGCC
>JANWYX010000052.1 GCA_025055055.1 Caldilinea sp.
ACCCCGCTCGATGGTCGGCGGCTCCACCTGCGGCGGCGCAGCCGTCGCCGTCGGCGTGAAAGTCGGCATGGGCGTATTGGTTGACGTAGCGGTTGAAGTTGCAGTTTCAGAAGGCGTAGGCGTCGGTGGTGCGGCAACCACCGCTTGCGCAGGAGGAGCGACAGTAAGGACGGCGGGTGTGGCCGTGGCGACGACAGCGCCCGAGGGGTCGAGCGCTTGCAGCCCGATCCTGTAGACGCCGGGTGCACTCACCTGCACCGTCGCCGACCAGAAGCCGGCCTCATCTACAGGAACCTCGGTTACGACGTCGCCGTCGACGAGGATCGCCACTCTTGTCCCAGGTTCTCCGCTGCCTTGCAGTTCCACCGTTCCGGCAGTGAGCGCAGCGTCGAAGAGCGCCGGGTCAAGGGAAAGGGTGTGCGCAGTCACAGAGGGAACGACGACACTCAATGTGATCGGTTCGGCGGTGGCAAGCGGCGTCCCCGCCGCATCGACCAACTCGACGATCAGTGTGACTTCGCCGGGTTCCCCGATCTGTACAGACGTCGCCCACCGTCCGTTTGCATCCACAGGGGCGGCGGCAAGCAGGTCGCCCGCAGGGTTGCGGATGCGGATGCTGTAGCTGCGCGGCGCCTCTCCGCGCACTTCCACCGAACCTGCCGTGACCGTCGAACCGGTCACGGGTGAAATCACGACCGGTTGCGCCAGCGTCGCCTCCGCGGTGAGCAGGGGGACAAGCGTCGCCTCTGGCGTCGGCGTGACGGCTGGCGACTGTGGTTGACAGGAGCGCACCGCCAGTAAAACGATGACGATCACGGCAATCGCCAGCAAGACGATGTACTTGCCTTTATCCAAAAGGCGCTGAGAATTCGGAGAACGCCCTTGCGCCATAGACCCGCCTCCTTTAATTATAAATTTTCTCTCGAGAGGATGGAGCCGGTTGTTTTTGAGTCGTCGGTGGATTCGCTTTGAATTGTTCAAGCTGTCGACGCAGCTGTTCGTTTTCCTGACGGAGAGCGGTCATATGGGGACGCCAGAATCGCCAGTCGATCAGCCATTCGATGATCCAACCCAACATCAGGCCGATGAAAAAAGCAATCCAGATGTCCTGCATATGTACCTCTATCTCCGAAAGACTGGCGCTTGCGCTGTGATCCGTTATCTCTTTTTACCATAGAAGCAGGGCTTTTCCACAATCGCGTTTTGGATTGTGGCGCAGGCGGGAGCCTTTCCGTTCAACAAGCGGAGATCGAAGACCGCAAACAGCGTCAGACGATAGGTTTACCACCATAGGCAGTTGCAGTTTTAGGCGGGGGTTAGGCATAATGCACCTATGTCGAAGTGGAGCGCCTATCTGGATTTCGCCGTTGATCTGGCTGCGGAGTGCAGCCTGTACGCCGTTTCTCACCACCGGCTGCACACTGCACAGCGCAAGCGTGATGGCACACTGGTGACGGAGACCGACATCGCCATCGATCACATCATCTCTCGACGACTGGCCGGCGTCTTTCCGGAGCACCGCGTGCTCAGCGAAGAGCAGATCACCGCCTATGACGCCAACGCCGAGTTCACCTGGATTGTCGATCCCATCGACGGGACGACGAATTTCGCGCGCGGCCTGCCGATTTGGGGTGTGAGCGTGGCGTTGCTGCATTATGGTCAGCCGGTCGTCGGCGTGATCGATTTTCCGTTGCTCCACGAGCGGTTCACTGCAATTGCGGGCGGCGGCGCTCGATGCAATGAGGAGCTGATTCGGACCTTTGACGGCGATGTGGCGGATGACCAGCAACTTCTCATGAAGTGCACGCGCACTGATAAGCGACTTCATCTGCGCACGAAGTTGAAAAGCCGCATCTGCGGCAGCGCCGCCTATCATCTCTGTAAGGTCGCCGACGGCGCTGCCCTGATCGCCGTCGAAGCCACGCCTAAAGTGTGGGATCTGGCGGCGGCCTGGTTAATCGTCGTGGAGGCGGGCGGCGTGGTCACCACCTGGCGTCGGGAGCCGGTCTTTCCGTTGGCTGCGGTCAGCCGAGAGTACGTCGGCGCCGAAACACCGATCTTTGCAGCGGCCAACCCCGCCATCCTGCGTGAGTTTCTGGAGGGCGTCGTCTTTCTGAACGAGTCATGACGAATCAAACCACTGGACGCACGCTGATCTACAAGCGCACCGAGAGCGGCGAGGAGTATGTACTCGGCTTCATTGACGCTGAAGGGCGCATCTACCGCCTACGCCGAGACGAAGGCATCCCTGTCGGGCGCGTCACGGCGGACGGCCGCGTTCTGCGCAAGACCGCGTACGACGAGCGCGAGCTGGGAACCTTCACGCCGGCCGGTGTCGTGCGCAGCCACGGTCTCTTTCAGGGCGGCGAGCTGGGCTGGGTCGATCCGGATGGCGTCGTCAACCGCGGCGGCCTGATTCTAGGTGAAGAAGAAGTGGGACGCGTGGAAGGACCGCTGCAGGCTGCCGCAGCCGCTGCGCTACTGTTACTCTTCCTGCCGGAGGAGGCCGAGCAGAATCGAAGGATGAAATAGAACGCAGATAACGCAGATGCGACGGATGAACGCGGATCATTTTCATGCGCCGCAGTGTGAATTCCTGATGCGAAGCCGTCGCATTTACGCACCGATGACATCGAGAAGCAGGAAATGCATGCAGGCGAAGCGACCAAGCGCTGAATTCTATGTGGAGACTTCGAGGTTGCGTTTTTTCTGCCGTAGCAGCGGAGAAGAGGATGGCATTCCGTTGCTGCTGCTGCACGGCAACTTCGGCACAAGCCGGTGGTGGACGCCTTTCTTCGACGCGCTGCCCGACGAAGTCTATGCAGTGGCTCCTGACTTGCGCGGCTGCGGCGGGAGCGACAAACCGGACGTGGGCTATTCGATCGAGGAGCAGGCCAAAGACCTGGCTGCGTTGGTCGAGGCCCTGCGCTGGGAAGGTTTTCACTTGATGGCGCACTCCACCGGCGGCGCCATCGCCGTGGAGTACCTGCTCACCTATCCCCACGACGTCGAGAGCCTAACGCTCGTCGATCCGGCGCCGGTCGAGGGCGTCTTCACGCCGCTGGACGGCTATTTGCTGCTCGAACAGATGAAGGAGGACCGCGGCTTGCTCCGCGAGGCGCTGCGCATGCTTATGCCCGCTGCGCCCATTGACGGCGCTCATCCGGAAATGGTGCGCTTTTTCGAGCAGCTTGTTGAAGACGCCGGCCAGATGGCGCCTGCCGCCTTCACTGAAATCACGCGCAGCCTGGCGCATTGGAATCGTTTCGCCGACGCACGGCTGCTCACCCTACCGACGCTCCTGATCTGGGGGGAGCGCGATGCGCTCGTCGATCGCAGCACGATCACGCGCACGCTCATCGCCATCCCCGGCGCTAACAATCTCGAGATTCTGCGCAACGTCGGCCATAGCCCGATGATCGAAGCGCCGATTGCGCTCGCCAATCGCTGGCTTGACTTTTTGCTGACGGACTACGAGGCCTACGAAGATGTGCGGCGCTCGGTGTACAGCGACACTCAGACGATGGATGCAGACCACGGATGAGACGAATGCAACGGCCACGGATGAAAAACTTCTGTGACGCTCCATCGAATCCGCATCCTCCGCATTCTATTCTGTAAGGAGATATATCGAATGCGAGACTTGACCGCTCAGATCATCGTTGTCACCGGCGGGACGCAGGGACTGGGCGAGGACATCGCCCGACGCGCGGCGCAGCATCACGCCGCCGGCCTGGTCATCTGTGGCCGCAACGAACAGAGGGGTGCGCGCATCGCCGCCGAGATCACAGAGGCAGGCTGTCCGACATTGTTCGTTCCGGCCGACCTTGCCTCCATCGACGATTGCCGCGCCGTGATCCGCGCGGCGGACGAACGCTTTGGCCGCGTCGACGGGCTGGTCAACTGCGCAGCATCGACGGAGCGCGGCTCGGTCGATGACGCCACGCCGGAGCTGTGGGACCGCATCATGGCGATCAACCTGCGCGCGCCCTTCTTCCTGATGCAGGAGGCGGCCCGCATCATGCGCCGCAAGGGTCGCGGGGGCAGTATCGTCAACATCGG
>JANWYX010000087.1 GCA_025055055.1 Caldilinea sp.
GCACCCCCACGCCAGGCGGCGTCAACGTCGGCGTCGGCGTCGGCGCTTCGAAGGGCGTGGCTTTGCCCGGGCTGCCTTTGTCGTTGTGGGCGGTGCTCCAGCGTTGACCGGCCACCACCCACTCTTCACCCTCCGGCGAGACCCGCTCAAAGCTGGCGCCGGCCACCACCCGTCGCCCAACCGCCTCGCCCCAGGCAAACACGTCTACCACGCCCCCATCCGGCCCATGCAACAGCACCATCCCCGCACTGTTGGACAACTGCACCCCGGCATACTGATAGTCCGAACGCACGTAGTTCGCCAGCCCCTCCCTACTCCCGCGCGTCAACACGGCATATTCCCCAGGCGCCAACACCAACTCCGCCCCAATCACGTGGCTGCGTCCCGCACCGTCCGCCAGCCGCCACCCCGCAAGATTCACAGAGACAACACCGACGTTCACCACCTCGATGTACTCGCCAACGGCGTCCTCCACCGCCTTCGGATCCACCATCACCTCACTCAATCGCACCCCCACGCCAGGCGGCGTCAACGTCGGCGTCGGCAACACCCATGGCGGCGTGTCCACAGGCGTCGACGTCTCGGTCGGAGACGCTGTGGGCGTAGGCGTATCGGCAGGCGTCGAGATTATCGCTTCACCAGGCGTTGGCAGCGGGGTGTCGATGGGCGTTGGCGTATCCGTGGGTGTGGCTGTGGCAGTAGGCGTCGGTGTGTCGGTGGCCGTTGGGGGCTCGGTAGGAACCGCCGTCGGCGTATCTGTAGGTGTCGGCGTGTCGGTGGGTGTGGTTGTGGCAGTAGGCGTCGGCGTGTCGGTGGGTGTGGCCGTTGGGGGCTCGGTAGGAATCGCCGTCGGCGTATCTGTAGGCGTCGGCGTAGGGATGGGGGTTGGAGTCTCTGTGGGCATTGGCGCAGCGCATGCGTTCGATGGTGAGCCGGCATTACGCGGCGCCGGAAACGCAGTTTGAAAATCACCGGCATTGTTGTTGGTGTCGGTGCAACCTCCTCCCAATCGTTGCAGGCTCTGAGTGTTCGAGGCTTTAGGCGCGGCCTGTCCCTCATACTCGGTGGCGTTTCCATATCCCACCAGATCGATGATCTCCCCTCCCAAACGCACTCGAACTTTCCCCTGCTCGCGATTCATATCGATAGAGCTGATTGCATCCGGCATTGGAAGCGGTTGTCCGTTTCCTCCTGTTTTTAACTGAATCAATATATAGGAATAGGACGCTATGGACAGCCCGTTAAGATGGATAGCTTGCCATGTAGAGGAATTCCACGCCGCATATTCCACGATCCAGCCATCTAATACAATATGATTTGCAGTAGAATTAAATAATTCAATAAAATCAGCGTTATAGGGAGCATCAGTGTTGCCTCCACCGCCGTAGATCTGACTGATGCAAACGGTGCAGGAAGCGCCTTGTGCACGCACATCCGCATGATAAACGCTCCAAACTCCGTTCCAGACCAGACCGATTCCGGCTGCTATCCAAAAGAATCGTCCGAGAGGTCGCAGAAAAAACAACAAAAGCGATCGGCGGATGCTCGCCCCGAGCCATGCCAACATGCAGCTTCACCTTTCCAGTTTGAGTGGTGGTCTGTTCGTTAAGCAGTGCTCAATGGTGAATTTATCTAGGGATGCGCTTTAAGTCATTATCAGGGGTAAGAGTTTGCAACAATCTTAACGTCCGACCGCAGAGGCAAAGATCGGACAGATGACGCACAAAATTGTAGCAAAATGGAGCACAAAAAGAGGCTTTACATGCCGCGTATCAGCGGATTGACAGCGTCGGCGCGGGCCAACGCAAAGACAAGCCTCAACCCTTGGTCGCCCAGGCGTTGAAGATGGATCTGGCTGCCATGGGCGCGCACGATTGCGTCCGCTAGCGCCAGTCGAAGCCTCGGCGTTTCCTGGGGTTGATTGCGTGCATCATCTTCACTGACCAGCAATTTGAAGAGGGTCGCCAAATCTTCCGAAGGGTTTCCATTCCCCATATCGGTGATCTCAACGAGAACATTGTGTCTGGAAGGGTGTATGTTCAGTTTGACGCTGCCGCCTTTTGGCGTGCGCTGGATAGCGTCGCTTACCAGATTGTTGAGCACGCGACCGATTTGACGCATATCGATCGAAAGAGGAGGCGTATTTGGATCGCAGCGATAGGAGAGCGTCACGCCTTTCTGTGCGGCCACCGGAGAGAGTTCGGCGAAAGTGGCTTCCACTAGAGTACATATATCGGCGTCTGCACGCTTTAGGTGAATCCCACCGACATCCGCCTGCGCCATATCGTAGAGATCGTCGACCAAGTCGGAGAGGGCGTTGAGGTTGCTCCGGGCCATTTGTAGATAGCGCCTGGCCACCTCCGGGTCTGAAATCAGGCCTTCGACGACGTTTTCGAGGCCGGAGCGCGCTGCCACCAATGGCACGCGTAGATCGTAACCGATCCAGGTGGTCAGGTTGCGGCGCAGGCGCTCCAGTTGACGCTCCTTGCGATCGGCGCTTTCCAGTTTAGCAGCCAATGCAGCGAGCGCGTCGGAAAAGCGCGCTAGTTCTCCGTCATGGTCGATCTCGGCGCGCACATGATATCGCCCCATGCGCATATGTTCGATCGCTGCGGTCAATGCGTCAAGCTTTTCGACAAAGAGGGCGGTTTGCAGAAAACCGAGGGCCACCACGACGCCTGCTGCAAAAAACATCAAAATCATCGCTACCAATGCGTCGTAGGCTTCAATAAACAACGTTTGCACCGCTACCCAGATGAACGGCAACGGAAGGAGGGCAGCGAGGAGAAAGCCTGCAAGCATAGCGCCGCCGGTGCGAGGGATGCGCTGAACCCATCCAAGACGATACGCGAAAAAGCTGCCGGCGCCGATCACTCCAATTGCACCGCCCAACACCGTTGTCAAAAGCCGGAGGTCAAACGGCGTCGGCTGTGCGAGCCCCCAAAAGGCCAGAAGGGTCGCCGCATACACTCCAACCAACACCGCAACAAACCACACGAAGGAAGTCAATGAGCGGCGAACGGGATAGACGATCATGGCTGACACCTCCCTACAAAATTCCGATGGTGCGCATCCGCCTTCATGGTACAATTGCGGCACCAGAAAGGTCGAGATATGTTCGCTTATTTCGATATCGAAGCGCAACGACGTACGGTACTGGTGGTCGTTCTAAACAATTCTCTGGATTTTGCCCGCGCGCAAAACGAAGGCTGGTATCGCATCCCTCAACGCAGGGCGCCGCGTCGCATCGGCGCCGATTTTCTTGCATTTTATCAGACAGGAGCGTTTCGAGATCAGCCTGAAGCGCAGACCATTTCGTTCATCGCCGCCACGCGGCGCTATCGTCTGATGAGGCGATGTGAGTTGCTGCCGGATGAACCGGACCATCCACGCGCCGACGAGTATTACTATCGCATCGACGTCGGTCCGCTGCAACGACTGGAGCGCCCTGTACCGGCAACCAAATTTCGTCGAGTAACCTTTATCCATACGACGATGGGGCGACTGCTTACAGCCGCCGATGTGAAGGATCTGTTTCAGAGCGATAGCCCTTTCGAGCAACTGTGGTCGGCCCTGCGCGAGCACAATTTGCGTCCTTTAAAAAATCGCATCGTCGGGGAACGGCCCATAGACATTACGTTACGCGCCCGCGGCGGATACTTGGGCGTCACCTGTAACGACGAATGGACGACGCAAGAGTCGCGGCCATCTTCTCTGGGTGAGCGTTGGGAGCTTCTACATTTTTCTACAATGCAAATCAACAGCGACCTCCAAAGTTGCTTGCAACAGATCGGCGCAGCGTTGATCCGGCTCGGCGGCTCCATGTTGCATCATTCCTCCGAGGAAATAAGTTATAGAAAGTAGAATACAGAAAAAAGTAGACGGCAGAATCGTCGCTTCGTCCTGTTTCCTTAGCTCGGGAAGTCTAGAACTTTCCGGACGATGGCGGCGAACGTTCCCGATGAGGCTAGAAGTCGGTGAAGGAGAAGCAACGCTTGCGAAACGGCAGTGCATGGTTTTCAGGGCTGATGTTTGCAATCATCATCGGCGCCGCCACTATCGCTTCACAGCGCCCCGTATATGCTCAAACAACGACTCCGGTCGCCGAGACCATCCCTCCTCCTGCGCCGCTTTTCCTGCCCTTGATCGCCTTTGAGAAAGCGGCGCCTGAACCAACACCCCTTCCGCCGCCACCGGCGCAACCCCCGCGCACCTATGCGACGGTTCCGGTCGAGCCGCCGCCCACCGACCGCCCCGCCGAAATCCACGGCGATCTCAATCTGGCGCTGCGCGGCTACACGCCGACCACCGGCTTTCTGGGGTTGGTCAATTATGACGGCGACGTTGATGACCAGGCGCCGCAAATCGACGGCATCTTCAACCCTCCCAGGTTGCCGCCCTTCCGTGCGCTCTACAAAGTGCACGATTGGGACTGGAACTGCGGGCCAGACGGCTGTCGCGGTGCACCGATCGAGGAGTACCCGGTGACGTTGCTTGAAATGGAGACAGGCGTCAACGAGCCGATCAGCATTCCTCGCCGCAATCCGTCAATTTATGCAGGTGATTTCAAGGCGCTCGTGTTGTATGCGGAAGAGCGTCGGCTGACCATCACCTACACGCGGCGGGACACCGCTGCGGTCGGCTATATGATTCATTTGGAGGATTTCGCCGTGCATCCGGATTTGCTGGCGCTCTATCGGCAGATGAATGCAGCAGGCCGAAATCGCCTCCCGGCCTTGCGCAACGGCGAGATCGTCGGCGTCGCCGACCGCGGGGCAGTGAAGATCGCCATGCGCGACACCGGTAGCTTCCTCGACCCGCGCACCTGCAAGGATTGGTGGGTGGCCTATATGGACCAGTGCAAGGTGCAATTCAGCGCGCCGAAGCGCAAACATTGACGGCGATTGTGAACAAAGATTCAACGCAACATCGCAAAGACGCCGGGACGCAAAGAAAACGTGAAAGCATTTCCATCGCTCAAGTTGCGGAATCGGGCTGGACATGACTCCCGGGCCCGGCGACGCCCAACTTCTCGGCGATGCCCTGCATGGCGGTGAGCACGCGCTGCACATGCTCGTCGAAGGGCACGCCTAACTCCTCAATAAAGTGCATGTTTTCCTGACGGTCGATAGCCGCGGTGAAGGCTTTATCCTTCCATTTCTTCTTGATGGACTTCAGCTCGACGTTGCGCAGGTCGCGGTCCGGCCGCACGTACGCCGCCGCCAGGATCAACCCGGTCAGCTCGTCGCACGCCAGCAAGGCTTTGTCCAGCAAAGATTCGCGCGGAACGCCGAGAAAGGTGGCGTGCGCTTCCACCGCATGGATTAACTCTGCAGGATAGTTGCGCTCGCGGAAGAGGCGCAGCGCTGCGCGCGGATGACCGTTGACCGGGTCGTCCATGTCCGGGTAGCGCTCATAGTCCAGATCATGCAAAAGGCCGGTGATTCCCCACAGCTCTTCATCTTGGCCGTAATGGCGCGCATAGGCGCGCAGCGCAGCCTCGACCGCCAGCATGTGTCGACGCAAGCTCTCGGACTGCACCCATTCACAGAGCAAAGCGTAGGCTTCTTCGCGGGTCGGCAACGACATATCCAAAACCTTTCTGGATCCATTTGCGAATTGTTCACTGCAGAGCCAGGAGTACTCAAAGCTAACGAGTTCCTAACCACTTTACACTCTAAAAACAACAAACTCACTTCTTACCGATCTTTCGGTCAAGCATCCCTCGTCCGAAACGCTTCGGAGCTTCCTGAAAGGCCGGGGCAATTATGTCATACTACCCCAAAAGAACCCTAAGAGATCAGAAAAATCGCTTAGTCATCTTGTTGAATTATGGACGCACAAGGCTTGATTATACAATTTCCATATGCAAATCGTCACATACAACATTCACGGTTGGCGAATGGTCGATGGGAAGCCCAATCTCGATGCAGTGACCGACGTCCTACGCTCCATTGACGCCGACATTATCGGTTTGAACGAGGTCTTTTATCCACGTACGGTGCCGGGCGATCGTCGGCCTGCACTGGAAGTACTGGCTGCCCGCCTGAAGATGCATTTCATCTTTGGCCCTTGTCTGCGCTGGCCTGCGGAGAAAAATATGCCCGCCGACGCTTATGGCAACGCGCTCTTGAGCCGTTGGCCGATCATCGCCGGCTCCGCTCACCACTTAACTCCCAAAGAGGAGGACAAAAGCGGCGTGTTGCAAGACAAAGAGCAACGCGGCCTGTTGGAAGCGCGCATCTTGACGCCGGGAGGAGGCACCTTCACCGTCTACGTGACGCACCTCGATCACACCGATGAAAATGCGCGCATGGTGCAGCTCCGCGTGGCGCGCACCTGGCTTGTACGTGACCGCAACCGACCGCATGTCGTCATGGGAGACTTCAACGCCATCATCGACTTCCCGCCCGCACCCAAGCTGGGCATCGATATGCGGCTGAAGCCCGAACTCTGCACCGAGAGCGAGCTGCGCGGCGAGCAGCTCTTCTGGGGCAAGGCCAAGTGCAGCATCTGCCACGGCGGCCCCGCCTTCGGAGACGACTACATGCACAACCTCCAGGTGGAGCGGTTCTACACCGGCCGCCCAGAGGGGCCGATCAAGACCTTCCCGCTGCGGAACATCAAGGACTCTCCCCCGTATCTGCACGACGGGCGCTGCCCCACGCTGCATGATGTGGTCGAGTTCTTCAACCTGATCCTCGAATTGC
>JANWYX010000100.1 GCA_025055055.1 Caldilinea sp.
CCGAAGTACAGTCTGAAAGTTGTCGCCGATCATCTGGCGACGCTCATCTCTGCGCCGGTTAAATTCGTCGGTCAGACTACAGGCCCAGAGGCGGAGGCCGCTGCAGCAGCGCTCAAGCCGGGCGAGGTATTAGTGCTGGAGAACACCCGCTTCGACAAGCGCGAGACCAAAAACGATCCCACCATGGCGGCGGAGCTGGCCAGACTGGGCGACGTCTACGTCAACGACGCCTTCGGCAGCGCCCATCGTGCCCACGCCAGCACCGAAGGCGTGGCGAGGCTGTTGCCGGCGGTGGCGGGCTTCCTGATGGAGAAGGAGCTGACCTATCTCGGCAAGGCACTGGAAAATCCAGAACGCCCCTTCATCGCCATCCTGGGCGGCGCTAAAATCAGCGATAAGATCGGCGTCATCTCCAATCTGCTGAAGAAAGTCGACGCCATCCTGATCGGCGGCGGCATGGCCAACACCTTCCTGGCTGCGCAGGGGTTCAATATGGGCAAGAGCCTGGTCGAAACCGATGCGCTTGATACGGCGCGCGAGCTGCTGGCCAAAGGCGGCGATCTGATTCATCTGCCTGTCGACCTGCGCGTGGCCGACGCCTTTGCGCCCGATGCCAATGACAAGGTGGTGCCCGTCAACGAAGTGCCTGCGGACTGGATGGCGCTCGACATTGGTCCGGCCACCATCGCCCACTTCGCCAATCGTCTCGCCGGCGCAAAGACGGTTGTTTGGAATGGCCCCATGGGCGTCTTTGAATTTCCCAAGTTTGCCCAAGGCACCTTCGCTATTGCCGAAATTCTGGCGGGATTGCAGGGCGCAACGACGATCATCGGCGGCGGCGACAGCGCGGCGGCCATTCGCGAGGCCGGCCTGGAGGACAAGATGTCGCACGTCAGCACCGGCGGCGGCGCCAGCCTAGAGTTTCTGGAAGGCATCGAGTTGCCCGGCGTGGCCGCGCTCAACGACAAATAAAGGCTCATGAATCTCTTTGCAAGATTGCTGGCGGCCCTCCGTAGCAAAGGCTCGCCCGGCGCCGACCGCTACCTGCCCATCTATGTTTTCAGCCATCGCTGCCGTGAGCCGATCAAAGGACAGGTCGATCTGCTCAACGAGCTGAGCCTGGCCGAAGAAAACGGCGGCTACTATGTGCGCAAGGTGCTCCACACCTCTGGCCGCAACCGCTGTTTCGCCCAGGTCGAAGTGCAGCTGTGGCTCGACGACAAAAAACAGGTGACGCGCTACGAAGTCCAGGGCGGACGCTGGCTGACGGCGGAAGAATATGCCGCCGAATTCGAACGCCAGGCACAGGCGGAGTCGGCATCTGAAGCAAACGACGCCTCAGAAGCGGATGATAAGAGCTAATGAACCTCTGAAGCCGGTGCACGTCAGAGCAATGAATGAGATGCCTCTCAACCTAAACAGTGAAGGAGCGATAGTATGCGCAGGCCCATGATGGCTGGCAACTGGAAAATGAACAAAACAATCGACGAGGCGGTGACGCTGGCGCGCGCCATTCGCGAGCAGGTCAACGACGTCGCCAACGTCGATTGCGTGGTCTGCCCTCCATTCATCGACATCCCTGCGGTGAGCGAGACGCTCAAAGGCAGCAACATCGCCGTCGGCGCGCAAAACATGCACTGGGCGGAGAGCGGCGCCTACACTGGCGAGATCAGCGCCCCGATGCTCAAAGGGCTTGCGACCTATGTGATCATCGGCCACAGTGAACGTCGGCAATACTTCGCCGAAACCGACGAAACGGTCAACAAGAAAGCGCACAGCGCCGTAACGGCGGGACTGACGCCGATCCTCTGCGTCGGCGAATCGTTGGAGCAGAATGAGCGCGGGGAGACGCAAACCTTCGTCAGCAGCCAGGTGCGCGCTGCGCTGACCGGATTCACCGCCGATCAGGTGAAGCAGATCATCATCGCCTACGAACCGATCTGGGCCATCGGAACGGGCAGGGCGGCCACTGCGCAGCAAGCCAATGAAATCTGCGGCGGCGTGGTGCGCAAGACCGTGGGCGAGATGTTCGGCGCAGAAGCCGCCGCCGCTATCCGCATTCTCTACGGCGGCAGCACCAACGAAAAAAACATCGGCGAGATCATGGCGCAGCCTGACATCGACGGCGCCTTGATCGGCGGCGCTTCGCTCAAGGTCGAGAGCTACGCCGCCATGGTGAAGATCACGAGTGCATTGTATTGAGATTGTATGGTGAAGGTGGAGAGGAGAGGCTGCCGGCTTTCCCTCTCCTCTCCTGGTTTATAGATAGGTGCGCATGCAGCGATTCGATCTCCGAGAGCTCTGGTTGCCGGTTGTGGCGGCGCTCGGTTATGGCCTCATCACGTGGCCGGTATGGCAGTGGCTCTGGTTTGAGTGGTTGTCGAACGAATATTACAGCCACGGGTTTTTGATTGCGCCTGTAGCATTATTTCTGGCCCTCCAACGCGTTCGCAACGACCCGCAACTGCGCTCGGCGTTTGGGAAACTCGATGGAGCCGGCCTGCTCTTGCTGGGAGCGACTCTGGCGTTCTATCTGTACGCGCTGCAACAACGCGCCTTCTATCTGGCTGCCTTCGCCATGATCGGCATGCTCGCAGGCATAGTGTGGACGCTTGCCGGCGCAACGGCGCTGCGCCGGCTGGCCTTTCCCATCGGCTACCTCGCGTTGATGGTGCCCCTGCCCGTCCTGGATCGCATCACGCTGCCGTTGGCGCTTTTCACCGGCTACTGTTCCGGTGCGCTCGTGCAATTTCTGGGCCTGGACGTCACCATCACGGGCAATGCCGTCACGCTGCCCAATGCGGACCTGGTGATCGGCGCGCAATGCAGCGGCGTCAACTCGCTGATCAGCCTGATTGCGCTGTTGACGCTGGTTGCCTACCTGTTGGAGGGTTCGATCGGCGCGCGCGTCTTGCTGGTGGCACTGGCCCTTCCTCTGGCGCTGCTCGGCAACATTTTGCGCGTGGCAGCGTTGCTCTTCGTGGCCCGCGCCTGGGGCGCGGAGGCCGGCTTCGCCTTCTATCATGACTACTCTGGCGTGCTTTTCTTTCTCGCCATGTTGGCGCTCACGCTGCCACTTACGCGCGCACTCCGTTTCGGTTCTCTGCGCCCAGAGGTTCTCTGATTCATGCCGGCACGCTCGAGGCTCGCCACGGTAGGATTGCTGAC
>JANWYX010000215.1 GCA_025055055.1 Caldilinea sp.
ACACCGCCTTAGAGTACACCGCCTTAGAGTACACCGCCTTAGACGCAAAGACTCCGATGACGGCCTTCAAAATTCGCATCGTTTCGGGATTGACAAACATCCACCCGTATGTTATGCTCTGTGCAATCGCACTTCATATGAGCATTTGCACAACATCGTTCGCCATTCTAATTCAAAACAATTAAAAGTGCTCGACTACGCCGAACATGACCTGCTGGCGCAGGTCGCTGCCATGTACTATTTGGAAGAGATGACCCAGGACGCCATCGCAGCGCAGCTCGGCGTCTCGCGCATCAAGGTATATCGCTTGCTCAAACAAGCGCGTGAAGAGCAGGTGATCCAGTTCACCATCAACTGGCCTGTGCAACGCGCGCCCGAAGTGGAGGCGCAACTGTGCAGCGCTTTTCACCTGCGCGAGGCGCTTGTGCTCCGTCCTAGCAGCCCGGATCGCTCCCATGCGCTGGCGCGCGTCGGGCAACTGGGTGCCCGTTTCCTCGAGCAAATTCTGCACGACCGCATGGTGATGACCGTCTGTTTAGGACGCTCGACCTATGAAGTGATCCATGCCGTGCGGCCGGGCTTTCAAGGACATGTCGACGTCGTCCAGGCGGTGGGCAGTCTGGCGCTGGCCGCACCGGAGCTGGACAGCGCGTCGCTGGCGCGCGAGCTGGCGGCCAAACTGGGCGGCAAAGCGCACTATCTCACCGCGCCGATGGTAGTGGACAGCGTCGCAGCGGCGGAGATGCTGCGCGGCCAGCGCGACATCCAGCGCGTGCTGACCATGGCGCGCCGCGCCGACGTGGCGTTGCTCGGCGTCGGCAACCTCGACCCTGCGACCTCGGAATTCACCAAAGGCGGATATCTCTCGGCAAACGAGCTGGCGCACATTCGCGCCGCCGGCGGGGTCGGCGATATGTCAGGTCAGATTTTCACTATCGACGGACTGCCGTACACGGGCGGTTTCAACGAGCGGGTGATCGGCCTGCGGCTCGACGACCTGCGCGCGATTCCGATTGTTATGGCGATCGCGATCGGCGAGGCGAAGACCGAAGCGATCTTGGGCGCGCTACGCACCGGCGTCATCGACGTCTTCTGCACCGACTTGGACACGGCCAAAGCCGTCCTTGAGAGCGCGGCGCTGACGAAAACCGATTTCTCCATTCCAACCCGTTCATCGAACATAAGGACCGGCGATGGCGCAATTTGAAACCGTTCCGATCTTTCGCGGCGACGGCGTGATCGAATACGTCGAACGCCGAGCGCCGCAGCTTGCCGCCGACGATGACGTGATCGTGCGCATCGAAGCCTGTGGCATCTGCGGCACCGATCTCAACATTCTGGCAACGCCGCCGGCGCACAAGGCGACGCCCGGCATCGTCATCGGCCACGAAGGCGTTGGCGTGGTCGAGGCGGTCGGCCCGGCGGTGAGGCACGTGCAGCCCGGCGATCGCGTCGTCATCGCCAACCGCCTGACCTGCGGAAAGTGCGACTACTGCCGCCGCGGCCTGGACAACCAATGTACGAACTATCAGACCATCGGCACCACCCTCGACGGCGCCTTTGCGCCCACGCTGCGCGCGCCGGCGCGCGCGCTCTGGAAGATCGACCCTTCTGTGCCGCGCGATGACGCAGCCTTGTTCGAGCCGCTCTCCTGCGTCGTCGGCTCGGTGAAGCGCGCTCCGTTTCAGCCTGGCGACAACGTGGCGATCATCGGCGCCGGCCCGATGGGCTTGCTCTTTGCGCTACTTTATCGCACCATGGGCGCCGGCAAGGTGATCCTGCTCGACGTAGCACCCTACCGCCTGGACTTTGCGCAGGAGATCGGCATGGACGCTGCCCTCAATGTCGCACAGGTTGATGCGCCGGCCGAGGTCAAACGATTGACCGGCTTGGGCGCAGACATCGTGGTGGACGCCGTGGGCAACCAGATCGACCAGGCGATTCGGCTGGCGCGCCGCGGGGGGCAGATCATCCTCTTCGGCCTGCGGCCGCACGACAACCCGACGGTGAAACAGTACACCATCACACGCTACGACTTGACGATACATGGTGCGTTCGTCGGTCTGCATCCCTTTGCCCAGACCATTCAACTGCTGGAGAGCCGACGCATTCAGCCGTCGATCCTGGTGACACATCGCCTGCCGCTCCGAGAGTTGATGCGCGGGGTCGAGCTGATGCGCACGCAACAGGCGATGAAGGTGTTGATTGAGATGGGGAGCTAAAAGAACAGGGGGATGGCCCTCTTGTCAAGCCGGTCTATAGTTTTCGACCTTACGATCTAAACAAACCTAAAACCAGTTTGAGGAGCGTAAAATCTCATGGCAGACGCAATTGGGAAAGTCACACAACGCTGCAAAATTGCCGCCGGCCTATTTTGGGCCGATTACGCCGTGCTCGGCGCGCAGGTGAAGGACCTAGAGGAGGCGGGTGTCGACTGGCTGCACATCGAGGTGCGCGATGGCAAGTACATGGACTTCGGCATGCCGCGCGGGGGCTTCGACATCATCGAGGCGGTGCGCGCCAGCACCGGCCTGGAGATCGAGGCGCAGCTTCAGATGTACCGCCCCACCTTCGACGTCTTCGATCAGCTCAAAGACCTGGGCGTCAACCTGATCAGCCTTCCCATCGAGACCACGGAAGAGATGATCTTTCAACAGATCACCTACATCAAGGAAAAGCTGGAGCTGAAAGTCGGCGTCTGGGCATGGCAGGGCGTGCCCACCATGGCCTTCGAGCAGTTTATCCATCCCTACGTGGATATCATCGAATATGAAAGCCGGGCGCCCTTCTGGGTCAAGCCCAAACCGGGCCAAAGCCCCCATACGATGGACGCCATCATGGTGCGCACGATCCGCAAGCTTCACGACATGATCGCCGAGGCGGGCATGGAAGGACAGATTGAGCTGATGGAGGACGGCGGCCTCAACGCAGGCAATGTGGCCGAATTCATCGCCGCAGGCATGACCGTGGGCGAGTTCTCATCCCCGCTGCTCAAGGGGCCAAACGGCAAACTCCGCCCCGGCACCGGCGAGATCGCTGCGGCCGTGCAGAAGCTGCGCGCCGTGATGGATGCAGCCAGCGAGCAGTATCGGACAAGTGACGGGAGACTGAAAAATAAGGTGCACCCATGACCTTTCCCACCATCGGCATGATCGGCTACGGCGGCATCGGTCGCGTGCACGGCATGGCGTACCGTTCGCTGACATTTCATTATGGCCTGCCGGCGGACGCCATTCGCATCGCCGGCGTGGCGACGACGCGCGCGGAGACGGCACAGGCCGCTGCCGCCGAGTTAGGCTGCGACTTCTGGACGGCGGACTATCGCGAGCTGCTGGCGCAGCCTGAGATAGAGGCGGTCGACATTTGCGTGCCGAACCACATGCACGCCGAGATCGTTGAGGCCGCCGCCGCCGCAGGCAAGCACATTTACTGTGAAAAACCCCTGGCGATGAACGTCGCCGAGGGGAAGCGCATGGCGACGGCGGTCGAGCGCGCCGGCGTGAAAACGCAGATGACCTTTAATTTTCGCTTCTACCCCGCCGTGTTGCGCGCCAAGCAACTGATGGAGGAGGGCTTTTTGGGACGCATCTTCTCCTTTCGGGGGCGCTACTACCGGTCAAGCTACATCGATCCCAACAAGCCCATCTCCTGGCGCCAGCAGAAGGCGATCGCCGGCGGCGGCGCGCTCTTCGACATCGGTTCGCACATTCTCGATTTGCTCTATTTCCTGGTTGGAGAATTCGCCGCCGTGCAGGCCACGCTTGACACGTTGATCCCGGAGCGCCCCGCAGCGCCCGGCTCGACGCAGCGCGTGGCGGTCGATGTCGACGACATTGCCTTGCTTACGCTGCGCACCAAAGAGGGCGTGTTGGGGACGGTGGAGGCCTCGCGCATGGGCACGGGGCTGACCAACGACATCGGCTTTGAGATCTTCGGCGAAAAGGGAGCGCTGCGTTTCAGCGGCCTCGATCCGGCGTGGCTGGAAGTCTACGATGTGCGCGACAGCGACAAACCCATCGGCGGCCTGCGCGGCTTCCGCAAGGTGGAGAGCGTCAATCGCTATGTGGGGCAGAAAGCGCCGGATTGGTCCATGACGCCCGATTTCGTGCGCACCCACGCCGAATGTCAATGGCAATTCTTGAAGGCAGTCGCCGAAGGCCGCCCCACACAGCCGACACTCGCCGACGGCCTGCACATCCAGGCGGTGATGGAGGCCGCAGAGCGCTCTTCGCAGGAGGGGCGGTGGGTGGAGATTGGTGAAGTGCTTGCGTAACACCGGCTCTAGGTCGCCGGTGCGCAATGTCGAGACGCGCGTGGCTTTACAACAACGGGGGGCAATCTACAGTCTCTGGATTCTCACCCGTTGTGAAAAAGGGGGCGGCGCCATCCATCCTTGGCAGGGGTCGAATGCGCCGCCTCCTTCCTACGTCATCGGCATCGATTCGAGTTCAGAAACGGTGAAGCTCCGAAAGGAGGTGAGCCTGATGTAAATCCCACTCAAAGCTTCCCAGAACATCAACCGTTCCATCGATGCTTCAGACCTTTTCAGTATAAGGAGAAAGAACATGTTCGGCAAAAGAACCCTGTCCACAGGGACGCTGATTCTCTTGCTTGCGCTGGTCATGACTGCATGTGTGGCGCCACAGGCGGCGCCTGCCGGCGAACAGGCGGTGCCATCCGGTGAGCAGGCGCAGGCCGGCGGCGGCAAGCTCGAAGTTTTCTCCTGGTGGACATCCGGCGGCGAGGCGGCAGCCCTGCAGGCGCTCTTCGACGTGTACAGTGCGCAGTATCCAAACGTAGAGATCATCAATGCAACGGTGGCGGGCGGCGGCGGCTCGGCGGCGCGACCCGTGCTGCAAACGCGGCTGGCGGGCGGCGATGTGCCCGACACCTGGCAGGTGCATCCGGGCTATGAGCTGCTCGGCCAGTATGTGGAGCCGGGCTATGTCGAGCCGGTAACCAGCCTGTATCAGGAGGAAGGGTGGGAGGCTGTCGTGCCCGAAGCGTTGCGCGCCATGATGACCAAAGATGGCGAACTCTACCAGGTGACAGTGGGCGTCCACCGGGGCAACGGTTTCTGGTACAACAAAAAGTTGCTCGCAGAGAACGGCCTTGAGATCGGCGCAACACTGAGCGTGGATGAGTTCTTTGCGATCGCCGAGCAGCTCAAGGCGGCGGGAGTGACGCCCCTCTGCGTAGGCGACTCCGGTATCTGGGCTTCGGCGCAGCTCTTCGAGAACACTTTACTGGGCGTCATTGGGCCGGACCGCTACAACGGCCTGTGGGACGGCTCGGTGCGCTTCGATGAGCCGGACGTGAAACAGGCCATGGAGGTGTACGGCCGCATGCTCGATTATCAAAACGACGACCACGCTGCGCTCTCCTGGGATCAGGCGGTCAAGAAGTTGATGGATGGAGGCTGCGCCTTC
>JANWYX010000113.1 GCA_025055055.1 Caldilinea sp.
ATTTCGTTTCAATCTCGCGGGCGTAGAACGTCCCATCCGGCGTGATGACAAATTTCACCTTGACGAGCACGCCGACGGCGAATGCACCATGCTTCTGCTCGAATTTAGTGGCGCCGTCGGCTACAAAGGTGATGCCCGCAATGTTCCATTCGCCGATCAGTCCTTCGGGAAAGCTTTGTACTTCACCGTACAGCTCACCTTTGCCGATGATGTTGTCGTCTCCGCCCCTGTTGCACTTGTGGTCGCGTTCCGTCTTGATCTCACGCAGCGTCGGCGGGTCGGTGCTCAAGAAAGCGTGGAGCTTCACGCAGACGCCAACGGCAAACGACCCATTCTTCTGTTTGAACTCGGTGGCGGAGGTCGCCGTGTATCGGACTCCGTCGACCACCCACTCGCCGATCAACCCTTCCGGGAAGCTGTCGATGCGGCCATAGCGCTCGACCTGAGGACCTGGCGGCGTCGGCGTTGGGGGCACCGTGCCGTTGCCTCCGCATTCGGAGAGCGGTCGACTCTCCATCTCGCGCACGCGGAAGGGCTGTTGCGTCCCGCCGAAGTGCACCTTGGCGCAGGCGCCGACGACCAACGGGCCATGGCGCTGCTTGAATTCTGTGCCGGGAAAGGTCTGATAGGCGACGCCGCCGATTGTCCAAGCGCCGATCAACCCATGCGCAGGCTTGCTTTGAACAATCCCAAAGGCTTCCTGTTCAGAAGGTGGTGGGCTTCCTGCACAGTCATCGTCACTTTTGGTGGCGATCTTTTTTGCCACAAACGGAGCTGTGCTTCCTGTGTATTCCACCTCGACGCACACGCCCACCGCCACCGGACCTTTGTCTTCACGAATGCGGGTGGTTTCCGTAACAAGGAAAGTGCGACCCGCAATCACCCACTCACCGAGCAGGCCGCCGGCCGGCATCGCCTCGACGCGTCCCTTTAGCTCTTGTCCGTCGGCCAGCGCTACACGACTCGACCAAAGCGCTGAGAGAACGATGAATACAATTGCAGCAACGATCCAGGTTTTGGGCATCCGCCCGGACGGTCTAAACATCGTTCCATCCTTTCTTTCTTGCACTGTTGCTTTCTGCTTGCACTGCTGACTGCTCAAAGTGATGAACTTTCATTTCTAAAGTGCAGTGCAACTTTGAAAAAAATACATCGAGACGCATCTGATATGTAGCATCTTGATACATAGCATCTGATGTATAATGGCGTATCTGGTGGCGATAAATGGCGCATCGAAATCGTTGCGCTCTGCATTATTTCTATAGAAAACCGAATACATCACGGGCGAAGAACGTATGATTTTGACCGACCTGCACATGCATTCCACCCATAGCCTCGATGGCAACCACGCCATCGCCGAACTTTGCGAGCAGGCGCTTGCCCTCGGTTTGACGCACATTGCCGTCACAGACCACGTGGAGTGGCTGCCGGATGGCTCCCATCAGCGACCGGACTTTGATCGCTATTTTGCCGAACTTCGTGAGTGCCAGCAGCGCTATCGCGCGCGCGGCCTGACGCTCTGGAGCGGAGTGGAGCTGGGCAACCCCCACGAACATCTCGCCGAGGTGGAGGAGCTGTTGGCGCGTTATTCGTTCGACATCGTCATCGGCTCCCTCCACTGGCTGCACGGGCAAAATATCCATTTTATCCGGTGTTTCGATGGCAAGCAGCCGGAGGATGTGTACACCCTTTATTTTGAAGAACTTGCAGAGATCGCCGCATCGGTCGATTGCAAGGTGATCGCCCATTTTGACCGCATCTTTTGGCCGGGAACGATGCGCTTTGGTGCGCCTGCGCTCGAACGCATCGAGCAGACGGTGCGGCATGCCATGCGCGCCATCGCCCAACACGGGCGCATCTTGGAGTTGAACACCCGCTTTCTGACCCATTCTCCCGGCTGGAATCCGGCGCTGGAGACGGTGTTGCGTTGGTATCGAGAAGAGGGCGGGCAGTTCGTCGCCGTCAACTCCGACGCGCACCGCGCCTCTGAGATCGGGCGCAATCGGGAGATCGGCGAGGAGCTTGTCGAACGAGCCGGGTGCACCCCCTACCTGGGCGAAGCGGTGGTGAGGGTGTAGGTTGTCAGGTGCGCTGTGAGGGCGCAACGCTCCCACAGCGCACACCGATGGGCACAACGTCTTTATTGGTTTGGGGCGGCTCCGGCGACGACTTCGCCCGCCACCTCCGCCCACACCGCATGGGTGGTCGCGTCGTAGCGGAAGGTCACCGTCGCCGGGCTATCGAGGCGCAGCGGGATGTTCGGTCCGTTGCGTTCGCCGCCTAGACCGTAATTTTCATCCCACGAGCCGTTGATCGCCACTTTAAATTCATACTCGCCGGTGGGCAGGTCGGCGACCAGTGACCACACGCCCAGCCCCTCGCCTGTGGCCTGCACCGCCGGATCGTCGGGCGCCCAGTCGGCGCCGCCTAGCGCCGAGCCGATGGTGCCCGGAAAGGAGACGCTCTGCGGCGCCGGCTGTTCCTGCGCTGCGGCCGCTGTTTCGGCCGCCCGAATTTCCTCCAATGACGGCTGCTCGCTGCGGATCACTTCGAGCGACCGGCGCAGTGCAGCGAAGCGCGCACTGAAATTCTCTGCAACGTCGGCGGCTACGAAGACGACAGCCGAACGCGCGGGAACGGTGAAGGCGCCGTTCTCCGTCTGATAGGATGCATTCGCATAGCGACCCCCGCGTTCCACCAACACCGGATGCAGCGTCAGGTTCATCCCTGCCAGCGTCTCGTTGACGAACGTCACGCTCTCCGGCCGCGCATTGAAGAGGGCGACAAGCAGCTCCAGGTCTGGGTCTACGTCGGCCTCTCCCTCGCCGAGGTCGGCGATACTCATCACGATCAGGCCTGGAATCGCCTCCGGTCCGCCATTGTGGAAATGCACCATGTTGAGAATTTGCTCGTCGGTGCGCAGACGGAAGAGCGACGAGCTATAGCGAATGCGCAGGAAGTCGGTGAAGTGTGCAATTGTGCCCCGGATCGACTCCTCGTCCGGCTTGAGATCGGGATTGGCCAGCAGCGGCCGCATGATCGGCCAATCGCTCCGGTTTTTGTCGGCCATCGGCAGGCCGCGGCCAAAGCCGTTGTCCTGATAGGTGAAGTCGAGGAAGTTGAACCAGTCACCCGAGTCATAGGAATCGCGGTCAAAGCTCTTGGAGCGCAGCATCTCCGTGCCCGCCTGCTGGAAGGGCACACCCTGGCTGAGCAGCACGATGGCATGGCCCAGCTGCACCATCTGCGCCCGCTCTGCGACGGGGACCTCGTCCGGTGCAGCGAGCTGCACGACGTCGAAGAGGGTCTGATTGTCGTGCTTATCGGCGTAGACGTTGTTCTCCTGTGGGTCCATCGTGTAGCCGGCCGGCGCGCCGTTATAGTCGATCTCTGCCCCCAACAGCGCGTAGCCGCGGTGGTCGAGCAATAGGTACTCCTTCAAATTCCCCGCCAGCCCGATCTTGATCCAGTCTGTGAGCAATCCCAGCCGCGCGGCGGCTTCGTCTTCACCGCCCCAGTCATATTCGTT
>JANWYX010000165.1 GCA_025055055.1 Caldilinea sp.
CACTGATGGCAGCCCTGCAGCGGCCGCGCGTCGGCCCTTTGTTTCATATTCGTTTCTTCTTCGGCATGGCCTTTTCTATGTTCCAGTCGATCTTCGCCATCTATGCTTCCGGCGCTCCGCTCAATCTTTCAGTCGAGCAGACAGGCTGGGTGTTGGGCTACGTCGGCGTGCTGGCGGTGCTGGTGCAGGGCTTCGCCATCGGGCGATTGACCCGACGGTATAGCGACAAACAGTTGATCTTGGCGGCGTCCCTCCTGATGGCGGTCTCCCTCTTCGCATGGGGAATTGCGCCGAACGTTTGGACGTTGTTAATTGTGCTAGCGCCGCTGGCCTTCAGCGGTGGCGTTCTCAACACGGTGATCAATAGCGCACTGAGCAAATCGGTCCACCCGGAAGAGGTGGGCGGGGTGCTGGGTATTTCGGCTTCGTTGGAGAGCTTGACGCGTGTGATTGCACCGACCGTCGGCGGCGTGCTGCTTTCGCTGGCGCGCCCCTGGGGGCCTGCGCTATTCACCGGCATCATCATGCTGTGGGTGGCTTCGTTCGCGTGGCGACGCCTTTTCGTCAATCCAGACCCGCCGCTGCAACCGCGGGAGGAGGCGCCGCCACACCCCTATCCCGGCCCTTCAGGCGCCGCTGCTACACGGTCGTAAAAGTGCGTGTTTCGGAGTTGGTCAGAGAGAGGATAAGAGATACAACTGCTCCACAACCCGAATTAATCCTTGAAAAATGAGAAAGCGAACGATTTATGAAACGATTCATGATTCTACTCCTGATCGTGGTCTTGTTAGCGGGCGCCGGCTATGTCGCCTATGCGCTGGGCTATTTGCCTGCAGAGTTGACGGAAGTGTTGGCTTCACCGACGGGCCAGGACGCCAAGGTCGAACAGTCGTCGACTGCGCAGCAGGGCGACGCGCCGCAGCCGCGCATCCTGGCCGACGCCAAAGTAGTGCCCGTGCGCCGCTCTGACCTGAGCATGGCGGCCGGCGGGATCGTTCTGGAGGTGGCCGTGCGCGAGGGGGACCGCGTGGAGGCGGGCGACCTGCTGGTGAAACTCGACGACGCCCAGCAGCGCATCGCCGTCGCCCAGGCGCAGGCCAACCTGGCGCGCGCTCAGGCCAACCTAGATCGCATCCGCGCTGGCGCGCGCGCAGAGGAGATCGCCGTCGCCGAAGCGGCGCTGCAGGCAGCTCAAGCCGCCTACGAGCGGCTGGTCAACGCGGCGGCGCCCGGCAACATTCGGGCTGCGGAGGCTGCGCTGGCGCGCGCCCAGGCCGAGTACGCTCGACTGACGCAGGGGCCCTCGGAGCAGATTTTGATTGCGGCGCGCGCAGAGGTGGCCGCAGCCGAGGCGCAACTGAATCAGGCGCGCTCCGCCTATAACCGTATCAAGGACATGCCGGACGCCGGCATGCGGCCGGAGTCGCTCGCCATGCAGCAGGCAACCATCGCGTATGAGGCGGCGCAGGCGCGGCTGCAAGACCTGCTCAACGGCCCGACCCAAGCAGAGCTGGCGGCTGCAGCCGCGGGGGTGCGACAGGCGCAAGCACAGTTGGACATGATGCGTAACAGCATGCCTTCGGATATGAGCGCTGCGGCCGCCCAGGTGGCGCAGGCACAGGCGCAGCTAGATGCGCTCAAGGCGGGGGCGCGGCCGGAGGAAATTGCGGCGGCCGAGGCGGAGGTTGCCGCCGCCACCGCCTCTCTTCAACAGGCATTGGTGGCGCTGCGCAACACCGAGCTGCGCGCTCCCTTCGCTGGCGTGGTGGCTTCGGTCAACGTCAATGTCGGCGAGCAGGTCGGGCCCGGCCTACCGGTGGCGCAGCTGGCCGATGACTCCGCCTGGGAAATTCACACGTCGGATCTAACCGAGCTGGACGTGGTGGGCGTGACGCCCGGCAAGCAGGTCACCGTCACCTTTGACGCTCTTCCGGACCTGGAGCTGCTCGGGACGGTCGACCGCATCCGTCCGATCGGGCAGGACAATCGCGGCGACACCGTCTATCTGGTCGTGGTCAAGCCGGAGCGCCAGGATCACCGTCTGCTTTGGAACATGACCGCTGTGGTCGACTTCGGGGTCAAATGAGTATGGCTTTCTATCTCGCCTTCAAAGAGGTGTGGCGCAACAAAGGGCGCTTTGCGCTGATTGCGGCCGTAGTGGCGCTGATCACCGTGTTGGTGCTCTTTATTGCGGCGCTCGCCGAAGGGCTAGCTTCGGCCAATCGAGAATACATCGAAAAGCTCAACGGCGAGCTGCTCGTTTTCCAGGCCAACACCCAGCTCTCGACGTCTGCCAGCCGCATCGGTCGTTCGCGGGTGGCGGAGCTGCGTCGTGTCGAAGGCGTGGAGGCGGTGGGGCAGGTCGGTTTTTCCACCGCCAAGTTGATTCCGCCCGATGGCGGCGATGAGATCAACATTGCCTTCATCGGCGTCGAACCCGGTATGCCGGGCGAGCCAGAGGTCTTCGCCGGGCAGCAACTCGCGCGTAGTCGCGGCAACAACGTCATCGTAGACGAGGGCGTAATTGCGCGGCTGGGCGTGCAGGTCGGCGACCTCATTCGGCTTAAGGTGACGCGCGGCACGCGCGAAGAATTCTATGACCTGACCGTGGTGGGCCTCACCGATCGGCGCCAGTATTTCTTCCAGCCGGCGGTCTTTGCGCCGATTGTGACGTGGGACAACATTCGCGCCGACGGCGGCCAGCCCGGTGGCGAGCTGGTCTCCAACATTGCGGTTATCAAACTGCGCAACCCGGACGAGATCGAGCGCATGAAGCGTCGCATCGAAGCAGAAGTGAAGGACGTCGAAGTCGCCGACAAAAAGACGGCTTGGGAGGCGCTGCCGGGCTACACGGCGCAACAGAGCACGCTGAGCACTCAACAATTCTTCACCTTTTTCATCGGCGTGCTGGTGGTCGGCGGCTTTTTTCAGATTCAGACGCTGCAGAAGGTGGCGCAGATCGGCATGTTGAAGGCCATCGGCCTCTCGAACTGGACGGTAGGGCTGACGGCGTTTGCGCAAATTATCATCGTGAATGCGCTGGGCGTCGCCGTCGGCGCAGCGGGCACGCTGGCGTTGACCGCCAACTTTCCGGTCACCGTGCCGATCGTGTTGACGGGCGCTACTGCGCTTGCCGCCGTACTGGCGCTGCTGGCGATCGGGCCGTTGGGCGGCGTCGTGTCCGTCGTGGCGTTGCTGCGCATCGAGCCGCTGCGCGCGCTCGGCATGGCGCAATAGATTCAAGAGAAAGGGCATGCGTTGTGATCGGTCTAGAAGCCATCAACGTGACCAAAATCTACGGCGCAGGCGCAACTGCCGTCACCGCCGTCAACGCCGTTTCGTTGGGGGTGCGCAGAGGAGAGTTCGTGGCGCTGGTCGGCCCAAGCGGCTCCGGCAAGACCACCATGCTCGCCATGTTGGCCGGACTGTTGAGGCCAAGCGCCGGGCAAATTTTTATTGCCGGTCAGGACATCGGGCGCATGAGCGAAACGCAACGCACGCGCTTTCGCGGACGCTACATCGGCTTCGCCTTTCAATCGAACAATCTGGTTCCCTATCTGACTGCTCTGGAGAATGTGGAGTTGTTGTTGCGGCTCAACGGCAAGCTAGATCGCAAGGGTCGCGAGCGGGCGCGGGAGTTGCTCGTGCGACTTGGGCTGGGAGAACGGCTTCACAATCGTCCCAATCAGCTTTCGGGCGGGCAGCAACAGCGCGTCGCCATCGCCCGCGCCCTGATCCATGAGCCGGAGGTCGTGCTCGCCGACGAGCCGACCGCCAGCCTCGACACCGAGCGCGCCCATCAAGTCGTGCAGACCTTCGCCGAGCTGATTCACGAGCAGAATCGCGCAGGCATCATGGTGACGCACGATCTGCGCATGTGTCGATATGTGGATCGCGTCATTCAGATGGTGGACGGCCATGTGAGCCGAGAGATCGTCGAGCGCAACGAAATCTTGCGGCTGGCCGGCGCCCTCGATTCGCCGGATGGAGGTTCCGAGGTGGCCCTCGTGCATGCGGAGACCATCGGCGAGCGCCGTCCACGAGACGATTGGCGGCGCTCACCGGCAGCGGTGGTTTAGGGGCGCCAGTAGGCAGGTGAAAAGAGGATCAGAAGACTAAAAAACTCCAGACGGCCCAGCAACATGCAGGCCATTAGCACCCATTTGGCGAAAGGAGAGAGCCAGGCGTAATTGTCAAAGGGCCCCACCGCTTCCATGCCCGGCCCTACGCCGCCCAAACAAGAAACCACTGCGCTCAGGCTGCTGATCCAATCTACCCCGGTTGCGGTAAGGCAATAGGAGCCCACAATAATGGCAACGAAATAGACGCCGATGTAGCCCAACACATCTCCCATAATCTCTCGTGAGACGGCGACGCCGTGAATGCGCGTGGGAACAAGCGCCTGCGGATGGAGCAGGCGCGTGAAAAGAGCTGCAATGTATTTAAAGAGCAGATAGATGCGTACCACCTTTAACCCACCGGATGTCGAGCCGGCGGAGCCTCCGATGATCATCACAACAAGCAAGACAAATTGCGCTCCGGGGGACCATGCCTCGTAGTTGGCAAGAGCAAAACCGGTGCTGGTGTGCAACGAGACTACGGAAAAAATTGCATCTTCCAGCGCTTGCCATTTATCTTGATAGGCGCTCCACACATTCCAGAGCACCAGCAGCGAAGCCACCGTCACACTGCCGATAAAGACGTGGAACTCCCGATCTTTCCAATAGGCGCGCAAATTGCCGGTGGCGAAGCGATAATGCAGGGCGAAATTGACGCCGGCCATCATCATAAAAAAAATCGTCACCCAATTGATATAAGGGCTGTTATAATAGGCGATGCTGGCGTTGCGCGGAGAAAAGCCGCCGCTGGCGATCGTGCCGAAAGCCGTGCAGAGTGCATCGAAGAGACTCATCCCGCCGAGCAAAAGAAGTGTCGTTTGCAGAAAGGTTAAAGCTGCATAAACACCCCACAGAATCTTTGCGGTTTGTGCAATCCGTGGGGCCAATTTGTCGGCGGTGGGTCCGGCCACCTCCGCCTTATACAGTTGCATTCCACCCACGCCCACCATCGGCAGCACCGCCAGGGAGAGCACGATGATGCCCATGCCGCCGATCCAATGCGTCATGCTGCGCCAGAAGAGCAGGCCGTGCGGCAACGCCTCGATGTCCGTCAAGATCGAGGCGCCGGTCGTGGTGAAGCCGGACAACGTCTCGAACATCGCATCGGTGAACGAAGGAACGGCGCCGCTGAGCCAGAAGGGGAGCGCCCCGAAAAATGAAAACAGGAGCCATGCAAAGGAAACGACGGCGAATCCTTCGCGCACGCGCAATTCTTCCGATAGATCGGTGAAACGTAAAAGCACGGCGCCCGTCATGATGGCTGCGCCTGCGCTCCAGAGAAGAGAAGGCCAGTCGCTTTCTCCGTAGTACAACGACCAGGGCGTCGCCGTCAAAAGAAAAGCGCCGCAAAACAAAAGAAGATATCCCTGCAAATGAAGAACGCTGCGAAGACGCATAGGCAATCCCAAAATTTTGGCGCAAAAAAAACCCGGCACACCGCCGAGTTACAATGTCTTGTTTGTTCTGTATTGTAGTCTGCTATCCGACGCATGACAACTTTGCCGAGGGGGCAACTTCACCATGGGTGGTGAGCATGGTTGACTTATGCGTGTCTCATGCGCTCTGTTCGTGCACCGTGTAGGACGCAGATAAAATCGAGAGGATGCTATGTTTCTTGCTGCCACTGTTCTCTTGGTTGGAGTCAATGCGCACTTGTTGGCAAGCCTGGAACAGATCATTTTGCCCGCATTGTCTCTAGAGCGATTGAATGTGCGAAAACTTCTCTTGACCGCATCCACCGAAAGGAACCTTGGAGCAAGTCGCGAGCAGGTGGATTTGACTTTGGTGGACCTGCGCGCTTCCGTCGAACCGGTGACGTTATTCCATCTAGCTCGACTTCGTTGGCCCGATGTCCCTTCGTTGGCGCTGATTGGGTTGGAGCAGGAAACTACCATCGAAGCTTTGCTCGCCGCGGGGGCGACGGACTGTATGATCGCCACGCCGAGCCTGAAAGCACGCCTTCCACGACGCATCCGACTTCTGCTTGATGCACAGCGCGTAGCGTTCTCAAACGCCTCTTTCGACGAAGCGAAGACAACAAACCGTAGTGGCGCCTCTTGGGAGGAAACCGAAGAACGGCGCCGTATGCAGAGCGCCCTGCAGGTCTCCGAGGAGAAGTTGCGTCTCATCTTTGAGCATGCTTTTGACGGCATCAGCATCTACGAAGAACTGCCGGAGAGCAGCTCGCGGCGGTTGCTCGAGTGCAACGATCGCTATTGCGAGATGGCCGGCCGCAGCCGAGAGGAGCTTTTGGCTATCGGCAACACCTCGTTGCTGCATCGCAAGATCGGCCGCGTCTTCACGCGGGCGGAAAATTTGTTCATCCGACAGCATAAGATTCCCTACCGTGGCTTCTTCTCGTGGATTCGTCCGGATGGCAAGCAAAACGTCATTGAGTATTCTGCGGCGCCGATCGATGTGGATGGCCGCCCACTGACGATCGGGATCGATCGGGATATCACCGATCAGATTCATGCACAAGAGTCGGCGATGCGCCGCGCCGACCATATGGAGGCCATCAATGTGGTGATCGGTGCGGCTGCTGCAGCCGTCGACGTGGGAACGTTGATCGAGCACGCAGTTCAGGCCCTGGCGCAAGGGTTGATCGCAGATGGCGCCGTCATGTGGGCGAAAGACGAGCTTGCCGTCGTCGGCATCGACGAAGAAGAGGCGAAGCGCTGGATGGCGCGCTTCGACCGGACGCAGACAGGCTCGTATCTCATCGACGGCGCCTCCTCGTCCGCAGCACTTGGTCAGGGCGATCGGTGGCTGGCGGCGCCGATCATCCATGAGGGACGTCTATTCGGTGGGGTTATGGTGCGTGGGGCGGACGTGGACGCGTGGCCCGAGGATGCACTGGCGCTCGCCGGCGCAGTCGGCAAGGAAGTCGGCGCCGCCGTCGCACGATTTCAGCTCTTTGAGCAAACGTTGCAGCAGGGACGCATTGCGGCTGTAGGAAGATTGGCGTCCGGCGTCGCCCACGATTTCAACAACATTTTGGCCGTCATCCTGTTGCAGACGCAACTGCTCGAATTGGAACAGACGCTCTCCGAAAAAGGTCGCCTGCGGCTTCAGACGGTGGCCGAGCGGGCGCAGTACGCCGCCGGCCTGATCCGGCAGATTTTGGACTTTAGCCTGAAATCGGTTTTGAACCAAGGCCCTGTCAACCTTTCGTCGCTGATGGAAGAAATCGTCGATCTTGTGCGCCGCACTTTTCCCGAAAATATTCAAATTGTCGTAGAGCATCCATCTCAGCCTTTGTTCGTATACGGCGATTTTACATTGCTCAAGCAGGCGCTGATCAACCTGGCGCTCAACGCCCGTGATGCCATGCCCAACGGTGGAACCCTGATCCTGAGGGTCGACCGGCTAGAAGAGACGAGAGACAAGAAGACGAACCTTTCCGGCCAATGGCTTCGGTTGACTGTGCGCGACAACGGGGTCGGGATCCCGACCGACGCTTTACCCCATCTCTTTGAGCCGTTTTTCACCACCAAAGAGGTGGGCAAGGGCGTTGGCCTTGGGCTGGCGCAGGTATACGGCATTATCAAACAGCACGGCGGCGAAGTCTCGGTGACCAGTCGGCTGGGTCAGGGCGCCGCCTTCTTCATCGACCTGCCCGCATTTTATCCGGAGTCCAAGATCGCGCCGCCTATCCTTCCCACGCGCTCCCTGGCCGGCGTGCGACTGCTCTACGTCGAAGATGAATTGCTCCTGCGAGAAACATTTTGCGACCTTTTGGAGCTGCACGGCTATGAGGTGTGGTCCGCCGCCGATGGGGAGGAGGCGCTTGCCCGCTACGGCGAACGACTGGCGGAGATCGACCTGATGATCACCGACCTCGCCATGCCAGGCATGAACGGCGTTGAGCTCCATTGCGAATTGCGCAAGCGGCTGCCGACGCTGCGCACAATCGTGCTGAGCGGTTACCCTGCCGAACAACATCTTTCCCATCACGCCTACGAAGGTATTATGGCGTGGTTGCAGAAACCGGTCGGCGTAGCGGCCCTCACCGCCCAGATCGAAGAGGTGATCAATGCCACAGCCTGAGCAGGTAGGCGGGTTCGACAGCAACAGCGTCGGTTTCCTAGGAGTGATTCGGCTGCCGCGCAGGTGATCAGGCAGAGCATCCGCCTTTCGAGCCTAAACCGGCGCAGACGTTGGAGAAAAGACGCTGCCTTGCCGGCGGTTAGAATGAGAGCGTGGGGGCGATCTTTCTCGACCAAGGAATTGCTTTGAAAGCAGCGCATGTTTTCCGGATATGACCTAAAATTCAGGAGCGCTGGTTTTGTTGCGATTGCGCGATCGTTACGATCGTTACACAAGGTGTTGTGATACAATAGCGCGCACCGTTTTTCACGACATTGGAATGCGCGTCATAACAATTCGTATGGCTCAAGTTTCATCCGCACAACCGTTGGTCTCTATCCGTTGCGTCAGCAAGCGCTATCCCGGCGTTCTGGCCGTGGACGACGTTTCGCTCGATCTTTTTGCGGGTGAGGTGCATGGGCTGGTGGGCGAAAACGGTGCGGGCAAGTCTACCCTGATTAAGCTGTTGGCCGGCGCCGTTGCGCGCGACCAAGGGGAGATTCTCGTGCGCGGTCGGCCGGCGCAGCTGCGTCACGTATGGGAGGCGCAGCGGTTGGGGCTGGCCTTTATCCACCAGGAGCTGAACCTGATCCCCTACTTCACCGTCGTCGAAAACATCTTTCTCGGCCACCCCTATCCGCAGCGTCGATGGGGCAGCGTCGACTGGCGCAGGCTGCGGGCGCGTGCCCAGAAGGTTCTGGAACAACTCGGCGCCAATCTTCCGCTCGATCTGCCGGTCAGCCATCTCTCCCCGGGACAACAGACCCTTGTCTCGATCGCCCATGCGTTGGCCGCCGACGCCGATCTGATCGTGATGGACGAGCCGACCGCCTCTCTCACCGAGCAGGAGATCGAGCATCTTTTTGCCGTCATTCGCACCTTGCAACGGCGGGGCGTCGGTGTGCTCTACATCTCCCATCGGCTGGCCGAGATTTTCGCTATCACGCAGCGCATTACAGTTATGCGCAACGGTCGTGTCGTGACGACGCAGCCGACTGCAGCCGTGACCGAGCGCGAGCTGGTGCAGTGGATGACAGGACGCGCAGTCGACGCCATCTATCCTCCGCGCCCGCCTGCCACCCAAACGCCTCTGCTCACCGTCGAAGGACTGAGCGGCTATGTTTGCCGGGACATCTCCTTCACCCTGCATCGCGGCGAGGTTTTGGGCGTCGCCGGTCTGATCGGTTCCGGACGCAGCGAGTTGTTGCGTATGCTCTTCGGCGCAGCGCCGGTGACTGCAGGCTCGATTTACTTGCACAGCGACAACGGCGTGCAGCCGATCCGCCCCCGTTCACCCGCAGAAGCCTATCGCCTGGGACTGGCGCTGGCACCGGAGGAGCGCCGGTCCCAAGGGCTGGTGTTGACACGGCCGATCTACGAAAATACAACGTTGACTTTTCTACGCAACTTTGCGCGCGGTGGGTGGCTGCTGGATCGCCGTCGCGAGATCGATACTACCGTGCAGCTAGGTGCACGACTCGCCCTGCGCAGCCGTTCCCCGAGGCAGGCGGTGGCGCAGCTTTCCGGTGGCAATCAGCAGAAAGTCGTCTTCGCCCGCGCGCTGGCGGGAGAGGTGCGCGTGTTGCTGCTGGATGAACCAACGCGCGGGGTGGACGTGGGCGCAAAGCAAGACATTTACCGCATCATCCGTGACCTGACGGCCCAGGGAGTCGGCGTGCTTCTGGTCAGCTCTGAGCTGCCCGAGGTACTGGGGCTCGCACACCGACTGCTCGTCCTGCGCGAGGGGCGCCAGGTTGCCACGCTTGACGCCGGCGCCGCGCGCGAAGAAGAAGTGCTCGGCTATTGCTTTGGGGTGGGCGTGACGCAAGCGCCCTGATGGCTTATCTGGAGCAGGAGGATGCCGCCGATGCGCATCATTTCTTTGTTGCCTTCCGCAACGGAAATCGTCTGTCTGTTGGGGCTGCGCGATGCGTTGGTCGGTCGCAGCCACGAATGTGACTTTCCAGCTGACGTCCGATCGGTTCCGGTGATGACCTATAGCGCCATTGGGGTTACCCAAGAAAACGGCGCAATCACCGCCGATCTGACGAGCGCTGAAATCGATGCCCTGGTCTCTCAACAGCTTGCCGATGGGCAGAGCCTCTATGGTCTTTACCTGGACCGTCTCGAGGCTGCCCGCCCGGACCTGATCCTGACGCAGGAGCTGTGCGACGTCTGCGCTGTCTCCTACGGAACGGTGCGCGCGGCCGTGCGCGAGTTGACCCCGCGCTGGGGCAGTGCAGCCCAGGTGCTTTCGCTGGAGCCGACCGACATCGAAGGTGTCTTCGAAACCATCCTGACCGTTGCGGAATTGACAGGACGCCTGGCGTTCGGCCGTCAGCAGGTGCAGAGACTGCGCGACCGTCTGGAACAGGTGGAGGCGGCGATTCGTGCGGTTCCGTTGGAAGAGCGTCCTGCGGTCGCCGGGCTGGAGTGGCTCGATCCACCCTTTGCGCCGGGCCACTGGGTCCCAGAGCAGATCGAGCGCGCCGGTGGGCGTTGTGTCCTTGGGCGCTACGGCAAGCCGAGTGTGCGCTGCACATGGGAGGAAGTCGCTGCCGCGCAGCCTTCTTGCGTGGTCGCCATGCCGTGCGGCTACGATCTGGTCGGCGCGATCGAGGAAACGCGGCGCGTCGCCCATCTGCCGGTTTGGCGTCAGCTGCCGGCGCTCGCCTGCGGACAGCTTTATGCGGTGGACGCCACTTCCTATTTCAGCCGACCAGGGCCGCGCATCGTCGACGGCGTTGAGATTCTGGCAGGGCTGTTGCATCCCGATCGCTGGCCTGCGCCGACGCCCTCGCAGGCGCAAGAGATCGCCCATCTATTTGCTATTTGCGAACCATGAACCTGGAGATTGTTAGGAAGGAAAAATTCAGGCGTGATGAATTTTTTGAAGACCTTCAAAAATCTATTGCGCAGACCGAGGTCTGTCGAAAAGCCGACGCCGCCCTCTTCGGAGGCGGAGCCGGAAGAGATCGCAGCACCGGAGCTGACTCCACGCGAGGTGCAGGAACGACTGCGAAGCGATGCGCCGCCCCTTCTCCTCGACGTGCGCGAACCGTATGAATGGCGTCAGGTTCGCATTCCCGGCGCATTGCACATTCCGATGAACAGCGTCCCCGAACGCTTGAACACATTGCCGTCGGACCGCCCGATCGTCGTCTTTTGCGCCCATGGAATCCGCTCTTTTGGCGTGACGTATTTCTTGCGTCAACAAGGGCTGGAAGCGTATAACCTGGCCGGCGGCATTACACAATGGCAAATGCAGGGCGGTGAGGTCGAAAATCGCAGCGCTTTATGACCTCTCGGGGTAAGCATTCAGCTTCCAGGGGGCTTTGGAGCTTTCGGGAAGATGGCGGCGAACTCCGAGGCGATCTCGGAAAGCTGGCTACGGAATTGCGTTTCATAGAGCATGGCGTAGAGACCGTTGTTGGCGAGCAAGCGGCGATGCGTTCCCTGCTCGACAACACGCCCCTTGTCGATGACGACAATTTTATCTGCGGCCAGAATCGTGGAGAGACGATGGGCGATCACCACGCTGGTGCGCCCGCGCAACAACGGCTGCAGCGCTTCCTGGATCAGCGCTTCGCTCTGAGAATCGAGATGAGAGGTCGCCTCATCGAGCACTAGGATGCGCGGGTCTTTCAAAATAACGCGGGCGATGGCCAGCCGTTGTTTTTCGCCGCCGCTGAGCCGATAGCCGCGCTCGCCGACCACGGTGTCGTAGCCGTCGGGCAGGGCGGCGATCAACTCATGAATGTTGGCTGCGCGACAGGCAGCCTCTATCTCCGTCTGCGAGGCATCTGGTTTGGCGTAGAGCAGGTTGGCTCGAATTGTGTCATGGAAGAGGTAGGTCTCCTGGGTGACAACGCCAAAGTGGTTGGCGATCGAATCGAGCGTCAGGTCGCGCAGGTCGTAGCCATCCAGCGTGATACGACCCTGCGTCGGGTCATATAGCCGCAGCAGCAAGTAGATGATCGTGGTTTTGCCGGCGCCGCTCGGCCCGACAAGCGCCGTCAACGAGCCGGGCTCAATCTCAAAGGAAATGCCCTGAAGCGCAGCCCGATGTATTGAGCGACTTTGCGCAAGGCCTTCTCCCATGCCGCCGTCTATGGCGCCGTCGGATTCCCGTAAATTGCTCAATGCCTCGTCGATGAGCGGCTCCTGATAGTGAAACCACACCTCCTCGAAGCGAATGCGTCCTTCGACCCGGTTCAGACCCACGGCATGAGGGCGTTCCTGAATCTCGAGCGGAAGATCGAGATACTCAAAGACGCGTTCAAAGCTCACCAGCGCGGTCACGAACTCGACCTGCACGTTGGTCAACGCCGAAATGGGGCCATACAGCCGGGCGAGGTAGGCTGTGAAAGCCACGATCGTACCGACCGTCAGCGCATCGTTCAGCACCATCCAGCCGCCGACCCAATAGACCAGTGCACTGCCGACGGCGCCGACCAACCCCAGCCCCATGAAGAACAATTGCGCCACTTCCGCCCGCCGGACGCCGATGTCGCGAACATTTCCGCTGATCCGCTTGAATTTCAGCTCTTCCTGAGGCAGGCGATTGAAGGTTTTCATTAACAAGGCGCCGTTGACGGACAACGTCTCGGCGATCTGGCTACTCATGGCGGCGTTGTAGTCCAGCGCCTGCCGACGAATCTTGCGCAGCATTAATCCTACGCGCCGCGCCGGCAACAGAAAGAGCGGCAAGACGGCCACGGAGAGGAGGGCAAGCCGCCATTCGATGCTGAGCATCACGATCAAAGTGGAGACCAACGTCACCACGTTGGTCAAAATTTCGGGGATGGTTCCGGTGATGGCGTTTTGAGCGCCGACGACATCGTTGTTGAAGCGACTCACCATTTCACCCGCGCGCGTGTTGGTGAAAAAGCGCATCGACATGCGACCGAGATGACTGAACATCTCGTTGCGCAGGTCATAGATGATCCCCTCGCCCGCCTTTGCGCTGTAGTGACGCTGAAGCACCCCCAGCGCTCCCGACGCCAGCGGAATGGCAAAGAGCGCAAGCGCCAGAGAGTTGAGGAGATGTAGGTTGCGATTGGGGAGCACTTCGTCGATTAACTCGCGGTAGATCAGCGGCGGCGCCAGGCCAAGCAACGAAGAAACGGTGATCGTGATCAGAACGATCAAAATGGCACCCAGATAGGGACGCGCATACCGAAAGACACGACGCAACAGCAGCCGATCGAGGATGGGTCGCTGCTGCGGTGACTCCTCAAATGTGACGAATCGCCACCAGCCGCCGTTGCGCATGACCAAGCCTCAGGTTTTGCGTGTACGCTGAAAACGGCGCTGCACCACCTCGGTCAGCGCGCCGCCCATGGTGCAGAAGGCGCCGGCGTAGAGCGCCGGCTGCCAGTTGCCCTGAAAGATGAAGAAGGTGAGCGGCAAGACGCTCAACATGCCCCCTAAAAAGGCGTGCATACCCCCGCGATGGCGGGCATAGAACGCGGTCAGCGCGCCCGCCAGCAGCGGTCCGCCCACCGTGGCCAAAACCTCAAACT
>JANWYX010000308.1 GCA_025055055.1 Caldilinea sp.
TTGTCCCGCTTGACCAGGCGCAGGGCTATCTGGAGTTGTTCAGAAGGCTCGAGCAGTGGCTGAAGGAGATCACCGGCCTCGACGCAGTCTCGTTGCAGCCGAACGCCGGCTCACAAGGCGAGTACGCAGGCCTGCTGGTGATCCGCGCCTACCATCGCTCGCGCGGGGAAGGGCATCGCAACGTCTGTCTCATCCCTTCATCGGCGCACGGCACGAATCCGGCCAGCGCGGTGATGGCGGGCATGGAGGTGGTCGTGGTGGCGTGTGACCGCAACGGCAACATCGACGTCGAAGATCTGCGCGCCAAAGCTGACGCCTATGCCGATCGCCTGGCTGCGCTGATGGTCACGTATCCATCGACGCATGGCGTCTTCGAGGCCGCCATCCGCAAGATCTGCGATATTATCCATGCCCGTGGGGGACAAGTCTACATGGACGGCGCCAACATGAATGCGCAAGTTGGCTTGACCAGCCCGGCGGCCATCGGGGCGGACGTCTGCCATCTTAATCTCCACAAGACGTTTACGATCCCTCACGGCGGCGGCGGGCCGGGGGTTGGCCCCATTTGTGTGGCTGCGCATCTGACGCCTTTCCTGCCCGGCAGCGCAGTCGTCGCCGGCGTCGGGGGGGCGCATTCGGTCGGTTCGGTTTCGGCGGCGCCGTGGGGCAGCGCCGGCATCCTGATGATTCCCTACGCCTACATCGCCATGATGGGCGCCGAAGGGTTGACCCAGGCGACCAAGGTCGCCATCCTCAACGCTAACTATATCGCTGCCCGCCTTGACCCGTATTTCCCGGTGCTGTACAAAGGCGAACATGGTCGCGTGGCGCATGAATGCATCATCGACCTGCGGCCACTTGAACATGAAACGGGCATCACCGCCGAGGATGTAGCGAAGCGCTTGATGGATTTTGGCTTCCACGCGCCGACGCTTTCGTTCCCGGTGCCGGGCACGTTGATGATCGAGCCTACCGAAAGTGAGTCACTGGCGGAGCTGGAGCGCTTCTGTCAGGCGATGATTCAAATTCACGCCGAGATAATCGCCGTGCGCGACGGGCGCAGCGATCCGCAGAACAATCCACTCAAACACGCGCCCCACACCGCCGCCGTCATCGCCGGGCCGTGGGAGCGCCCCTATAGCCGCCAACAGGCCGCGTTTCCGGCGCCTTGGGTGCGCGAACGCAAATTCTGGCCCTATGTCTCGCGTATCGACAACGTCTACGGCGATCGACATCTGGTCTGCGCCTGCCTGCCCGTCGAGGCGTACGCAAAGGAGGTCGGTTGATTCAGCAGACACCCTTGTCTCGCCGGAGGCGATGATCCCCCAGGCGCCTTTGACGACGCTAGCGCAGCTCGCAGTTGCGTCTGGCGTCGGCGAGGCGCAAGGTTTTTGAGTGAACTGAGGAAGCGCTGTCACGAGCAGCGTCTTCAGGAAGGCCCAGAATAGTATACTCGTGTCACGCAGTCCGGCGACTCGGTCGGCGTCAGCGCTTGCGAATTCCTCATCCCCTCCCTTTGACCGCCGAAGGCGCCGCGAGGGTTCGGGAGAGATGGTGAACCACGAAGACACAAAGACACAAAGGACACTCAAAAGAAAAGAGAGGAAAAGACATCAAATCCTCGTGTTTCTTGGTTTCTTTGTGTCTTCGTGCCTTTGTGGCGATGTCCTAGGCGCCTGGTCGCCAGGGTGGTGGCGAAAGGGAAGCAAAAGGGGTCGGGGACAAGATGAGCATCCTCTAGGTAATCGTGAATTTGAAAATTTCATTAAATTTCTGGATGGTGAGCGCCGTAGCTGCATCGCCTTTAAAACGGAAGTTTTTCGTCGTGAAATTGTCCGTTGACAATTCGTTCCTTTGCCTCTCACAATTCGGGATATGACTCGTCCAATCTCACGCCGAACGTTCTTGCAGGGATGCTCGGGTTTCGCCGCGGCGGCGGCCATGCGCGGCTTTGGCATCACTAACCTGCTTTTTGACAATCATGCGCCGCATCGATCGCCGGCGTCCACTCGCCTGGGCGTTGCACTTTCACCCCAACAACCGCCTCATCAGCGGGACCTATTGGTGTTGATCTTCGTGCGCGGAGGACTGGATGGGCTAAACCTTCTTGTGCCGTTCAACACCAACTCCACCGATCGAGACCTGTATTACAACAAGTTGCGGCCTACCCTGAGCGTACCGGCTCCCAATTCCGGCGCAACGCGCAAGGCAATCGATCTAGATGGACGCTTTGCCCTCCATCCCGACGCTGCGCGTGGGGCGATGGGCGTCAACGTTCCCAACGGCCATGCGTCCGACACAGGCGGCCTGTACGAACTTTTTCAGCGCGGCGATCTGGCGATCGTCGACGCCTGCGGCTCTCCTGACGTGACCGGCTCTCATTTCGACACCGAGCTGTACGTCGATTTGGGGGGCAAAAACAATCAAGGCGGCTGGCTGGCGCGTTATCTCGACGCCGCGGGCGAACCGAACGATGCGCTGGCGGTGGCGCCGCAATGGGGCATTCCTCCCTCGCTGCTTTCATTCACCGGGCGCAGCGCGGTAGCCGTTCCCGACCCGGAAAACTTTGGTCCGCAGTGGAAGACGCGAGAATGGACTTCGCACGAAAACGCCTCGGCGCTAGAGGCGGCCCAACGCGCGCTGCTGGAGCAGATGTATCGCCGTGGAGGCGATTTTATCGAACAGGTGGGGCGCTCTGCGTTGCAAAATTATGACATGCTGCGCAACGTGCTGGAAACCGGCTACACCCCTTCGGCGGCGTACCTGACCGATGAATCGCACATTGCGGATTACGGTCATTTCGGCCATTCGCTGAAGACGATTGCGCAGCTGGCGAAAAGCTCACTCGCCAATCCGCTGCGCGTGGCCACCATCGACGTGGGCGGCGGCTATGACACGCACGACAACCAGGGCGTCGTGGACTGGAACGGAAACTCGCGCTATTGTCGCCTGATCACCAACCTCGCCAACAACATCAAGGCATTTTGCGACGATATGAACGCCGACCCGGCCTGGCGCGGCCGCTTCGTGGTGGTCGTCGTAAGCGAATTCGGCCGCGTGCTCTATGAAAACGCCAGCGGCGGCACCGACCACGGCGCAGGCAACGTTATGCTCGTCGTCGGCAGCCACGGCAACATCCGCGGGGGACAGGTCTACGGCGAATGGCCGGGGTTGAAACATTTTGGCTTCAACGACGGTCTTCAGATCACCACCGATTATCGCCGCGTGCTTGCCGACATCCTTACGGCGCGTATGGGCGTCGCTGCGTCGCAGGTCAACAACGTCATCTTCCCCGGTCTGAATTACACGTCCGGCCTAGGGATCGGCGTTCCCCGCCAGCCCGATGCAGGCACGGTCAAGGCACAGCAGGATTGAATGAAGCAATGATGCGCTGGAAGCCGATGTTCATTTTAACAGCGCTTCTCGCCTGCGTCTGGTGGCAAGGACGGAGCCTGAGCGCCGCGCCGCTCGAACAAAACTCGTTACCGGTTTGGGGTGTGCCGATGCCGGTGACGGTGGATGACTGGCCCTCTTTACAGAGTGAACCGTCGGTGGCGCTGGCCGGCGAGCGAACGTTGGTCGCCTGGATCGATTCACGCAACGCAGCCCCCGATCTGTACAGCGTGATCTGGAACGGCGAGCAACCTGCCGCCGAAGCGCGCGCAACCAACCTCACTCCTCACTTCGACGTACAACGGCCTTTCGGCGCAGCAGCGACCGTCGAAGCGAGCGGCCGCGCCTTTGTCGTCTACGCTGATGAGCAGCAGGTGCGCCTCGTGCGCTACAACCCTTCCACCAATCGCTGGGGCGCGCCGATTCAGGTGACGCAGGGCCTTGAGGACTGGATCGCCGTGGCGCGATACCCGCAGATCGTCGGTGACGGGTCCGGCGATCTTGTGGTCGTCTGGGAGGATTACCGCAATCTGGACTGGAGCGATGACGGGCGCAACAGCAAGGGCAGCGACATCTACGTGACACGTTGCAATGGTGTGGCAATGACCTGCGATGCCGTTAACGTCAAACTCAACAGCGACGACGGCCGCAGTGACCAACGCCGCCCTCGTATCGCCCGCCGCGGGGAGCAGGTCGCCGTGGTCTGGGAAGATCATCGAGAGTACGGCGCCGAGGCGCCGCAGATCTATTCTGCGCTTTCTAATGATGGCGGCCGCACTTGGGGGCCCAACGTGCGCGTCTCTCGTCCATCCACAACGGCCGGCCGCATTGACAGCGCCACGCGCCCCGCCGTTGCCTTCGCTGCCGACGGCAGTCTCTTCGCCGTGTGGGAGCATCACGCCGGCACAGCCACTGCGCCGGCCGATATCTACGTTGCGCGCTGGAACGGCTCCGGATGGGAGACGCCTCAGCGCATCGACGCTGCGCCACAGCGCGTGCGTTCGCTGGCGCCTGTCATCGCCGGCGCCGCAGCAGGTCTTTTCGTCGCATGGCAGGACTATCGCAACGGGGCGAACAATCCGGATATCTACGCCGCGCGTTGGAACGGTGGGGGATGGGACGAGCAGCCGGTGACGACCGCGCCCGGCATGCAGATTGCGCCTGCGCTCGCTGCAGACGGGGATCGCGTCCGCCTCGTCTGGCAGGACGCGCGCACCGGCGACTACGACGTCTATATGGCCTCCTGGCAAGACGGCGCTTGGTCGGCAGGAGGGATCGTCAACAGCGCCGCCGAACGCAGCCCGTACCAGATGGCGCCGTCCCTGGCCGCTTTCAACGGCGTAACACAGCTGGTCTTTCTGGATAATCGTAAAGGCTACAACGATCTGTGGTCGAGCGCGTTGCCCCTAGGCGCAGTGAGCTGGACAACGCCCGCGCGTCTGCCGACCTGGGGCGACGCCGGACACATTGCCTCACACGGTGCGCAGATCGCCGCCGACGGCGCAGGCAGGATTCACGCTGTCTGGAGCGAGTATCTCTGGCCCTACGGCCGTCACATTCTATACAGCGTTTATGAGGGTGGCCGTTGGAGCGACCCGAAACGGCTGAGTGGAGACGAGGATGAGGGCCGTGAGCGCTATCGTCCCGCCATCGCCGTGCGCAATGGCGTCGTCGCCGTAGTGTGGAGCGAAGTGCGCTGGGATGGACAATCCTGGACTCAGCTCTATGCGACGTGGAACGTCGGCGCAGGCTGGACGTCGCCGCAGCCGGTGCTTCCGGCGACGATGGTCGACCGCTGGACCGTGCCCGTGACGATAGCGCTCAGCGATGCGCAAATTGTCGTCGCCTGGGGCGAATGGGACGAGAATGGCCGTGGTCGCCTGATGACGGCGCGACGGAGCCTGCAAGGCGGCGGCTGGAGCTATACGCAAGTGAATCCGCCCGTTGCCTCAAACTGGTGTTTGCAGCAATATCCCCAGATGCGCAGCGACGCCGCCGGTCGCCTGCACCTTGTCTGGTCCGGCTGTGCGTTGCGCAACCCGCCGGACGAATGGCCGCACGACAGCTACATTTTCTACGCCACGTCGAGCGACGGCGGGGTTACCTTCAGCGAACCCCTGCGCGTCGGCCTCACCGTTGCGCAAGACGACGAAGAACACCATAACAGCACCGCCAGCAGGCCGACGCTTGCCGTCAGCCCCGACAATGACGTAATGGTGCTGTATCCCTCGCGCGTCGAAGGAAGTTGGAATTTCTACGCCGCGCTGATCCGCAACGGAGCCGTGGCAACAGTCCAGCGACTTGGCGAGGCGACGACGAACTGGGTCGCCGAAGGCGATTATGACGGCCAGTGGTACGAAGGCGACAGCGCCGGCGCCGTCGTTTATGACGCGCTCCGGCAGCGATGGATTGCGGTCTTCCCGACGCGCAGCAACGGCCGCTCGCCGACGCTCGTCGCCGCCATGACAGAGGGCGTCCCGCTCGATCTTTCGCAAAAAGTTTATTTGCCTTCCGTTCGACGATGAGCGCTGTGAGCACCGGCTCTCTTTACATTTTAAAGAGCGTCTTAAAGAGCGTCGAAAAAAGAATCTGTAAGAGATGAACGTCATGAGCATCGATTCTCCTTCCACGCCGCCCGGCGAGGTGCCCTCGCTGGCGAGGCTGGCCTATAATCGGCTGGGATTCGGCCCGCGCCCCGAGGATCTGGCGAACCTCTCCGCTTTTGATTTCGCCGGCTACGTGGACGCCCAGCTTGCGCCGGAGAGCATCGACGATTCGGCGTGCGAGGCCTACATCGCCGGGCTCGACCGCACCGATCCCCAAGGGATCACCGTCCCGCCGCCGGAGGCGTCGCTTGCAGAGATCGAGGACTATCGTCGGGCCAGCGAGGCGGCGGGCGGCTGGCCCAACGGCAACCTACAGCGTCATCTGTGGACGGTCACCTACGCCCGCGCGCTGCTGAGCAAGCGCCAGTTGTTCGAGGTGATGGTTGATTTCTGGACCAACCATTTGCAGACGAATTTCCAAAGTCGTCTGAAATATTGGGAAGATTATCACGTCATTCGTCGCCATGCGCTGGGCAATTTCCGTGACCTGATCGGCGCCAGCGCCAAAAGCCCGTCGATGCTTTACTTCCTCAGCAACACCTACAGCGACGGCGCCAACCCGAACGAAAACTATGCGCGCGAGCTGATGGAGCTTCATACGATGGGCAGCTACAGTCGCGTGCCGGGGCCGGGCTTTCTGACGCGACCGAATTACACCGAGGAGGATGTGCATACTGCGGCGCAGATCTTCAGCGGCTGGACGACAATGGACTCGCCCGACGACGCATATCGCTTCAATGCCGGCCGCGCTTGGCCGGCGCATCACTGGCAAGAAAAGCGCATGTGGCTGGGCAACGACAACTACTACTACTTTCCCTACGGTGGCGAAGAGCAGGGCGAGCAGTTGCTCGACATTCTGGCGGAGCACCCCAGCACCGCTTATTTTATCTCCTTCAAGCTCTGTCGGCGCTTCATCAGCGACTTCCCCGATAATTTCTGCCCGGATGCTATCGAGGTGGGCGCCCAGGCGTTCTTGAGTACGCACGGCGACATCCGCGCCACCGTGCGCGCCATCCTGCTGCATCCGAAGTTTGCGGCAAGTTGGGGGCAGAAGATCAAGCGGCCCTTCGAATTCCTGATTTCGACGATGCGGGCCTTGGGGCTTCAGGAGATGATCAACTTTTTGCCGGATGACTGGCACGATGCGCTCGGCGCACGCTTCTTTGAGAGTCAGATTGAGATGCTGGGACAGAAACTCTTTGAATTTCCTGCGCCGACCGGCCTGCCCGATGTGCGCTTCGCCTGGTGGAACACGAACCAGGTCTTTGGCCGCTGGACGCTCGCCAATGCACTGATCAGCCGCTATTTTGGCGACCAAACGGAAGTGGACAGCGCGCCCGCCAACGCTGCGCTCGACCGGCTCATCGCTGCGCCGGCTACGGCCACCCAGGTCATCGACCGCCTGCTCGACCGGTTCGTGGGCCGCGGGATCGACGCACAAGATCGCAGCGCGCTGATCGACTACCTGGGTGCGGGCAATCCCCAGGCCACGGTGACGAGCGCCTCCCCGCGGCTGCGCCCGGTGATCGGCGTCATCGCCGCCTCGCCCTACGCCCAGTGGCGGTGAGGGTCTTTGTAGGTGCGGCTTGCGGCAGCACGTTCTCGGGGGCCCTCACCCCCTGCCCCCTCTCCCAATGCTGGGAGAGGGGGAGGAGGAAGCGCCTGCGCGAAGGCGTCGGTTTTATTGGAGGTGCGGCTTGCGGCAGCACGTTCTCGGCGGGCCGCCAGGCTTCGATGAATCGAGTGAAGCGCTGCTCCGAGCAGCGCCAGAGATGAACACATTCTGCGCACCCAATCTCAACGCGTCAGCGATTCCAGGAGAGTTAAGAGGTCGGGGCCGGTGCGCCAGTGCAGCGAGCTTTCGACCAGGCGGCCGGAGCCGTGCTCGTAGCGGTCGAGGCTCCAGGCGATCAGACGCTCGGATATCGATAAATCTTACCATCAAGATGATCGCCAGACTCCCAGTCAAAGCGGTTGGGCGAAATCCAGTAAAGGTATACGTCGTCGCTGTCCGGCCATGTAGCACGCATCTCGAGTTTTTCTAACCGCAACTCGTAGGCCGCCACAGTCGACGGTGTCGGAGTATATTCAGGAGGGTGTTCTGGAATTGGCGTTGCTCTGGTATGAGCAGTCGCCGGGGAAACATCGTTTAAAGGCGTTTTGGTCGGCGTAGGCGTCGGAGAAGAAAGCGTCTGGTTGCAGCCTATGATCCACAGTGATGTGAATAGGAGGCACAACAGTCGTAGATGCTTCACCATGTAAAAATCTCACTTTTCCTCAGAGAGTCGGCAGATGTCGTGTAGAAAGCCTCGCAACTGGTGGAAATAAAGAGGCGCAGAGATGCAGAGTAGGTTTCGTGCAGGGTGTATCCTGCGCTGTTTCTCTGTTCCTCTCAGCTCTAACGCCCCTCCGGCGACTCTGTATTTTTCGAGGCCATTGGTCTATTGCTCGACGCGCTGCCTGAGGTTACAAGTCTGACCTTAACAGGCATTGAGTGTTGTTTTTACGGATCGCTCGCCACATTTGGTCTCCTCGAAGCCAGATTTTGAATTTTCCTCCTGTGTAACCGGCCACGGTGTCGGCAGGCTCTGTATAGCGCACCGAATGTATACCGAATGCATAACGACGGGACAAATTGCATTCACCAGGTCTGCTTCGTAGCCGAGGAGGGCGATGACATGCTTTACATTAGGCCTAGTCCAACTATCGAGGTGAGTGGTGATGGCCCCGGTGGGGATGGTATAGTTGCGATCCACATGGCGCACCAACTGATTCCAAAGCGTCTGTTGCGCTGTTCCACGCGAAGGCTGCTGCAGATAGCGCTCGCCCAGATGAATCACGTGGACGTAATCATGCCACAGATACCGGCACATGGCTGTGTCCGTGATGGCGAGATTTCGGTTTGGATCGAACCCGCCCGGCGTAACCTGGTTGATGCGACGGGCCATCTCATCGATGTTTGGCACATCTGCCACAGGGAGCTGGGCGTCGATGGTGACCTGCATTGTGGCCGGGCCGCAATAGTTCACATAGGCGGACGTGTTGGGGACCTTCCAGGTATTGAGGCCGCCCACAGAGGTGCTTTTGCAGATGGTCGAGGCAGGCGCATCGACGCCCGCAGCCGAGACATACGCCTCCGGTAGCCCTCGCACATACGCCTCGGCGTCGGCGTGGCTGGCTTCGAGCTCTGCCTGCTTCTCAGGCGTGAGCATGGAACCCGGCGGCGCCATCGCCGGCCAGGGGGAAATCTCCTGACTTCGTGGGCTGGCGTCCTCGCCGCCGACCAGCAGGGGCAGGAAGAGCCGCTACATGCTCGCTGCCATTTCACAACGTTGCAGGGGGGTGAATCGCATCGTCATAGAACCTGCTGTGAGATGTGTTGCAATTTAAAGTCGGAGACATTTCTTGCTCGAACATCACCCAAAACTCGAACATCACCCAAAACTCGAACATCGCCAAAAGGTGAAAAAATTATGACGCCTGCGACATCTCAGCCGAGCGACTTTGTTCGGACGCTTTCAGGACGTCTTTCTGATGAGCGATGCAAGGCACTGATTGATGCAAGCAACGGGATTACGCCGACAGCGCCATCTCCAGCACGAGCCGATTGATGCGCACATTCTCCAGGTAGGAGCGGCGCAACTTCTCGTCGGAGATCTTTGCAGCTTGTTCGAGGATGAAGCTTTGAGCGCGATGGAGATAATGTTTCGCCAGAGGCCGGTCACGGTTGGCTGCCGCAACGCGGGCGGCGACGTAGAGCGCTCGCTGTGGATACTCGATCTGGTGAATCTCGCTTTGGTCGAAGATGCGCAGCATGGCGTCGATCAGAACACAGGCGGCGTCGAGCTGACCGCGTGCGAGATGAACGAGGGCCAGAGTGGTTAGGTCGGTGGTTGTCAGCGCCCGAATGTCCAGACCTTCGTAAATGCGCAGGGCGGCGTTGGCGAAGGCTTCAGCTTGATCGAGTTCGCCGGAGAGTTCTGCGGTCAGCGCCAATTCGGTGAGACATTGTGCCTCAAACTCACGATCCTCGTTTTCGTGCGCCCATTGTTGCGCTTCCCGCAGCCGCTTAAAGGCCACTTCGGGCTCGCCGCATTCTCGCTCGACCTGCGCCAGGTTAAACCGCGCAATGGCGACGCCGGACTCATCTCCCACCGAGGCGCTCAGCCGTTCGGCTTCGGTCAGACAGCGCCGCGCTTCGGGATAGTCCCCCACGGTCAATGCGATGATGCCGAGTGCATTCCAGACGGCGTTTTCCCACCATCGGTTGCCGACCGTGCGCTGAATTTCGAGCGCCCGATGAAGCAGCGGCAAGGCCGCAGCGTAATCGCCTATGCTAGTGTAGACCTGGGCGATGTTCAGGAGGCTGCTGCCTTCACCTTCGCGATCGCCGATGGTGCGACGGATCTTCAACGCCTGCTCCCAGGCGGCCAACGCCTCTGAAAAATTGCGACGCAAGTAGGCGACTCCACCTAGCCGCGTCAACGCCGTCGCCACTTGCGGCTGGTTGCCTTCCTGCTCGTACAGTCTCAGCGCTTCGGTGAGCATTGTAGTCGCCTCGTCGTAATGACCGCGTTGACGCATGACGACGCCCAATCCCAGCAGCGCTTGTGCACGCAGGCTGTCGACCCGGGCCGGACCGGAAACAGAGGGAGGCGATGGTTCCTTTTCGTCTGCAGACATCTTCTCCTGTCGATCGACAACGGAGAGCAACGCCAGCGCCCGCCGATGGTGTTGCTCCGCCTCGTCGATGTCACCCTCGAGCAGTGCAATTTCGCCGATGCGTGAGAGAATTTGCGCTTGAGCCATCGGATCGCCCATCGTCCTGTACCATTCCAGCGCTTCTTGCAACGACGCACGCGCTTGGGGAAGCTGGCTGGTGGCTTCGTAAAAATCGGCCCACAATTCGAGCGTGCGCACGCGATCGCCGTCGGACAGCGCCTCAAGCGCCATCAGCGTCGCCTCTTCCTGGAGACGCTGGCCCAGGATATGCAGCACTTCCGCTTTTCCGGCCAGCCATTGCCAGCGCGTCTCCAAGGACAATGCGCGATCGAAATAGGCCAGCGCCGTTTCATTGGCAAAGGATCGCTTTGCGCGCCAGGCGGCCGCATTGAGATAGCGAATCACTTTGGCGCGCAGGGGCGGTCGATTGTCATTCGCTTGGAGGAAATGATGGGCCAGCCGCTCGACAGCATGGGGTGCGTCGTGTTCGAGCGCTTCACCGACGGCCAGATGCAGCTCGCGCCGTTGGCTCTCCAGCAGCGTTTGGCAGACGGCTTCCTGCGAGATGCTGTGCCGGAAGATGTAAACCGGTTCGGCGAGCAGCGACTCTGCATAGATAAAGTTTCGCTGTTCAAGTTCGGCGATCTGGCGTTGCAGCGCCTCCGCCGAAGGGCGTTGTGGATGCGCCTTGCGCAACACTTCCGGCTCGAAGGCGCGACCGATCACGGCAGCGACTTTCAGCGTGAGCCGCGTCTCTTCGGAAAGGCTGTCCAAACGCGAGAGCACCAGGCCTTGCACGGTGTCGGGAATGCCGAGCGTCACTGCATCCAGGCGGGCGTTGCGGCGCAATCGCCATCGTTCTTCACTGCGCTCAAGCGCGCCTGCCTCGTGTAGGGCGTGAAGCAGCGAACGCGAAGCCTGCCAGGCGCCTTCTCGCAGTGCAATTTGTCCATGATCGCGCAGCGCGTCGATCATTTCCTCTGCAAAGAAGGGGTTGCCTTGCGTGTAGGCGTAGACTAGGTCGGCCACCAACGTTTCCACCGGCCCTTGCAGGCGCTCTTCGGCCAGGGCGGCGATGGCTGAAGCGCTCAGTTCGCCGAGAGAAAGATAGAGCTGGTCAGGAACTTTTTCGAGCGCCTCGAAAAACGCGTTCTCGGCAGCGTTGACCGGGCGATGGGTCAGGCAGAAGAGCAACGCCCGATCGGGCGTTGTGCGCGCCAGCGCCAAAACAATCTCCTGATCCGCCTCGTCCAACCAATGCACATCTTCCACCAGCAGGAAAATCGGCCTCTGTTGAGCCGCTTTACCGAGCAGGTCAACCACCAGCGAGGTGAGCGCAGTGCGACGCAGGCGAACATCAAACGCTGCAGTGGTCGGGTTGTCCGGAATCGGCAGGTCGAAGAGGTCGCCGAGCAAAGGCAAGCGTACGCTCCACGCAGGGTCCAGCACGTTCAACGTCGAGTGAAGATGGGCAATCTGCGTCTCGAGCGGCTCGGCGCGCAGACCGGTCAATCCCAGCAGGTGGGCCAGCGGCTCCGATAAGGCGCCGTAGGGTTGCTGGCCGATGCTTTGGCAGGAACTGTAAAGCAAGGTGAACCCTTGTTGCGACGCCATGCGCGCGGCCGCTGCGGCCAGATGGCTTTTGCCTACGCCGGCTTCCCCCTCGATCCGCACCAACCTACCTTGCCGATTGGCCGCGCCTTGAATCGCGCCTGCGATCCCCTCGATTTCGCGTTGGCGATCAATCGGCGGGTCGGGATAGAGCGCCTCGAGCTGAAGCGTAGTAGGCGACCGCAAGCCGGTAACGGCGTAGACGGGCTGCGGTTCGCGCTTGCCTTTGAAGGTTCGTAGGCCGAGCGGCTCCAGCAAATAGCGCGCCTGCACCAACTCGGCGACGCGTGCGCTAATTAGAATTTGTCCCGGCGCTGCCTGCATCATCAGGCGCGCCGCCACATTGGTTGCATCGCCCAGCACCCCGTAGGTGCGTCGCGTGCTGCTCCCGTAAGCGCCGACGCGCATCATGCCGGCTCCGATGCCAAACTGCAGTTGGCGGATGTAGGCAAAGCGGCCGATGTTGTTGCGCAGCGTCAATGCAACGGCGACGGCGCGTGCAGCATCGTCATCATGCGCAATCGGTGCGCCGAACGCAGCATAGAAATAACTGCCTTTGTCGCCTGTTGTCAGTTGGATCAATGCGCCTTCATGCTCAACGAGCAACTGCTGCACGTATCGGATAAATGCATCCAGATGTGCTCCTGCCGCAGGGTCGTTCTCAAAATCGATGCCGGAAAAGCGCACGAACAAAGCCGCCGCAGGTCTCAGCTCGGCAAGATAGTGCTCTTCTCCTTGAAGGAGATTTTTCCAAACTGTAGGCAACAGCCAAGGCCGCAGCGTCTCGGCCGACAAAATAGGCGCAGAGTGGGACGATTCGGCGGCTTTCCTCTGCTCCGAGGAAACTTGCTCGAGCAAATACTCGCCCAATTCTTTCAACACTCCCGCCCACTGCCCGCTTTCTGTTGGGCGCCAGACTTGAACTGCTGCATGAAGATTCAACAAGTCGATCGTCTCCTTGTCGGCGACCAATTCTCCACGCCGAGCGACATGTTCAATTGCGGCCATGCGGTCAATCGTTGCGCCCGCCAGCGCCTCGATCACCTGGATCGACGGATGGCCCACCAGCAGACGGCGAACCTCGCCGCTCACCAGCGCCATTTTGAGCGCCAGCTCCGCCACTACGCCGGAGGCAACCTCATAAGCGACGAACGGTGCGCCGGCGCGTTGCATGGCATAGGCAGTCGCTAGCGCGCGCAGGGCGGCGTCCTGCAGCGAGCCCCCGCCGTCAAACCAGCAGGTGATGGCATCGCCGGCAAAGCCGATCACGCTGCCGCCGTGTCGATCGGCCTGCTCGATCAGGGCCTGGTAGACGGCGTTCAACGCGTGCGTCAGCAGCTCGGCTCCGCGACTGCGCCCGAATTGTTGCGCCAGGGCCTCGGTGAGGGGGGTGAATCCGGAAATATCGACGAAGAGTACAGCGCCTGCGGCCCGCTCCGGCAGCGGGCGGCCGGTCAATAACGCCTGACGGCGATCGTGGGGCAGATAGGCAATGGCCTGTTCCATGATTCGTATTATAGCGCCTGTGGCAGCGAAGATCGGTGCAACTTGTATGTGCTTGACGATGTGTCTTTTCCCCAGAGGCGCCATCGATGAAATCAGGCAATGGCGCCCAAATCACGCAGAGCGGCAATTTGGGCAGCGCTGTAGCCGAGCAGATCACGCAACACCTCGTCGGTGTGATAGCCGAGAGGAGGAGGCGCATGGCGAATTTGCGCCGGCGTGCGGCTGAATTTGGCAACCGGGCCAAGCAGGCGGATGCGTCCAAGCGTTGGATGGTCAACTTCCTGCACCATGCCGCGCGCTCGCACCTGTGGGTCGTTGAGCGCAGCGGCGACGTCGTTGATCGGGCCGGCGGGTACGCCCGACGCTGTCAGGAGTGAGAGCCACTCCTTCGACGTGCGCGTGCGAAACAACTCCTGCAACAGTGGAATCAGCGTTTTTCGATGTTCGACGCGCGCCCGATTGGTGCAAAATCGTGTATCCTCCGCCAGCTCGGGGCGCCCCGCCGCCTCGCAGAGTTTGCGAAACTGCACGTCATTGCCGACGCCGACCGCGATGCGTCCATCGGCGGTGGGAAAAGTTTCGTAGGGGACGATGCTGGGATGGGCGTTGCCGTAGCGTTTGGGAGGCTCGCCCGTTGCAAGGTAGTTCTGCGCCACGTTCGCCAGCCAGGCGATCTGCGCGTCGAGCAACGCCACGTCGATCGCTTGTCCTTTGCCGCTGCGTTCGCGCTCGTGTAGCGCAGTGAGGATGGCAGTTGCAGCAAAAAGTCCTGCCGTAATGTCGGCGATTGCCACGCCCACCTTATAAGGCTCGCCTTCTTCCGGACCGGTAATGGACATGACGCCGCCTTCGGCTTGGATGATGAAATCATAGCCTGCACGGTCTTTATACGGACCGGTTTGGCCGTACCCCGTGATCGAACAGTAGATCAAGCGCGGGTTCAAAGCGGAGAGCGTTGCGTAATCGATGCCCAACTTCTCTGCGCCGCCGACTTTGAAGTTTTCGATGACGACGTCCGCACGTTTGGCGAGTTCATGCACGATCCGGCGCCCCTCAGGATGTTTGAGATCGACGGCGACGCTGCGCTTGTTGCGGTTTGCGGCGAGAAAATAGGCGCTCTGGTCGCCAACCCAGGGAGGTCCCCAGGCGCGCGTGCCATCGCCGGTGAGCGGCTCTTCAATCTTGATCACATCGGCGCCGTAGTCGGCCAGCACCATCGTACAGTAGGGGCCGGCCAGGATGCGCGAGAGGTCCAGCACGCAGACGTCAGAAAGAGGCAAAGGGGTCATAGGGGGTGCGTCCTGCCGCAATGGCTCCGCTATTCCCCTCCCTCCACCGTCGGCTCGTCAGAGGCCGCCGTCTCCACGGTCGGTGATGGAGCAGGAAGCGTCGCCGTAGGCGGAGGCGCCAAAGTCGGCGTGGAAGTGGGATCGCCGACCGCTATGGTAGGTGCAGGCGTGGCGGTCTCCGGCGCCGCCGTCTCCGTCGAGGCGGCGGCGGTCACCTCGGCCGGGGGCTCCGTCGTCTCTGCCGATGGCGCCGTCTCCGTTGGGAAAAGAGTTGCCGTCGGTGTTTGGAGCGACATCGGTGTCTCGACAGGCGTTGCCGTTTGAGTCGGCGGTAGCGTTTCTGTAGGAGCCGAGGTTTCTGTCGGGAGCGGCGTTTCTGTGGGACTGTTGATGACGTCAGGCGTTGCGGTGGCTTCAGGCGGAGTCGTCGGCGTAGGCTCCGCCGTTTCGTTCTCGGCTCCCGGTTGCGCAAAGGTGGGCTCGCCGGTTGGGACATCGGTGGGCGTCTCAATCGGCGTAGGCGTCTCGGTGGCCGGCGCCGGCGTTGGCGTGAACATCTGTGTGGGGAGAGCCGTCATCAGGGCGGGCGGCGGCGCCGTCGGCGCCTGCCCGACGATTCTGATCGGGACAAGGATGGTCATTCCGGCACGCAAGAGGCCGTCTGTCAGACAGTTGACGCGGCGCAGTTCCGCCACCGATGTCTGCGCACGCGCGGCGATGTGGCTCAGCGTGTCCCCAGGCCGTACAATGTATTCCACCCAATTGGGCGGTTGGATGCGCCGGCAGACAAGATTCGCGGCCGGAGTCGGCGTCGGTTCGGGAGTGGGCACCGGCGGCGCCTGCAAGACGCGCAGCGCAATGCCCTGCACGACATTCGGCGCGCCGGGGATCACCCGGTAGCGCAACATCACCACGGCGCCCGGCTCGAGCACGCCGTCGATTTCGAGCGGCAGCCACGCATCGGTTCCAGGTGGCTGGTGCCACGGAATCACCTTCAGGTCGCCGATCAGCAGCTGCTCTCCGTCAAACCCGCGGAACTGTTGGATCGTGATGGCAGTGACAGGGGGGGCGTTCGGGTCGGTCTGAAGCCGGCCGGCCAGCCGCGCCACATCCTCGGACTGCCGCCTGTCCGCCATCCAGCGTGCTGCAGCGCGTTGCTCTTCCGGCGCAGTCGCAACTTGTTGCTCGAGAATCCAGAGTTTGACCGGGTAGGCCGGCTCGCCGGGGAGCGCTTCCTGTGCGACGGCGACCACGACGGAGGTCAACAGATAGACGACGACGAGCAACAACGTGAGAGGGGCCAGCCGCATCAGCGGCGCAGAGAGCGGCCATGTGCGGGTGATCCGTCGGCGCCAGGCTTCAAGGTGCGAGAAAAGGGAGGCGGACGGCGCAGCTTCCCGCTGCGGCGAGGGGATGGCTCTGGCGCGCGCCGCTTCCATTTCGCTGCGCAGCTCGGCTGCGCGCTGCGCAAAAGCGACGCGTGCAGCCAGGCGATTCAACGGTAGGCGCTGTGGAGGGGCTTGTGCGGCTGTTTGCTCCGCCAACTCGACCACCAGCAACAAGGGGTGGAGCTCCTGCGCCACCTCATCGGGGTAATCGGCAAGGATCTGTTCAATTGTCTCTCCCGCCTGCAGTCTGTCAACCGCTTCGGCGAAGTAATCTTCCATAGACATAAAGTGTTTCAATTGAATTTCTCGCTCCGGGCGGCTGCACTTTTGCCCGCTTTTTTAGGTGCTTTTTTGCCACCGTTGGCTTGCCGTATAGAGATGAGATTCAGGATTCTCCTCCAAACAGGAACATGCGCAACGTTGCGACGGCGCGGTATTGCAGCGCTTTGATCGCGCCTTCGGAGCGATCCATCATCTTGGCGACTTCACTGATGCTGTATCCTTCCAGAAAGCGCAGGCTGACTACTTCCGCCTGCTCGTCGGTAAGTCGGCGAATGGCAGCGCGCAGGCGTTCGATGTCAAGCGATTGTTCGACGGCTGCGTCAAGCGGCGTCTCCTGCGAAGTCACAGGTGTCGCTTCTTCAAAATCCACCGTCCCCTGTCTCCCTTTCCGTCGATAGTGATCGATCACGAGATTGTGTGCAATTCGATAGAGCCAACCAGAAAAGGAAGAGCGCCATGCCTTTTGATCGCGGATCGCCTCCAACATTTTGAGAAAGACCTGAGACGTCAGATCCTCCGCCAGAGTCTCATCCCCGGTGCGACGATAGATGTAATTGAAAATTTTGGCTTCGTATCGGTCATACAACTCACCCAACGCCGTTTCGTCGTACTGCGCGGCGGCCTCCAACAGCGCTTCCTCGCTGGCGTCGGTGACAGGCGTGGGTGCTTCGGTATGAGCTGGATGCGAACGCCCTTTGAACATGATGACGAAAATCGTTATAAAAAATAACGGTCGATTTGGAGAATTCGTTACGGGATCGGCGCTGTTCCATCGCCTGTGCACCAGGCGCCTGCATGGGGTTCGAGCGTCTTGATAAGGTGCGAGGATATGACGCCCGCCTGCACTGCGAGTTTTGTTGTTTACGAAATTGACCTGCTTTTGGTGTAAACGTCAAGGATGCGCTGCAGGGCGGTGAGATTGGTGAAGACCGCCAAAATCCATAGCACGGGCAGCATCCAGCCGGTGAGGAGACCGACGATCAACACAACGATTCGCTCTGTGCGTTGAAAAAAACCTTCCTTGCATTCGAGCCCGACCGCCTCCGCCCGCGCGCGTGTGTAGCTGACCATCATCGAGCCTACAAGTGTGAAGGCCAGAAGAAGGATATACAGGACGCCATCGGGGCGCCCGCTGTAGAAATAGATCAACCCCAACAGTGTCACTGCTTCAGAATAGCGATCGAGTGTGCTGTCGAGGAAAGCGCCGAAAATTGTGACCTGGTCGGTGTTGCGCGCCAGTGCGCCGTCCAGCGTGTCGAAAAACGCCGCAAAAATCAAGAGCAGTCCCCCAACGAGGAGGTTGCCTGTGGCCAAAATCAGCGCAACAACCGCCGTCAGGCCAAAGCCGATCACCGTCAGTGTGTTCGGGTTGACGCCCGTCCCTTCCAGGGCGCGGGCGATCTGATTGAGCGGAGTTGCTATCCAATCACGTCCATATTTTGAGAGCATGATTTCCCACGCATTCTGGAACACAAACACAATAGCCGGCTTTTTTCGAGAATGATGTTACCTTGACGATGAGATTGCGTCAAGGAGTTCGCAAGATGCGCAATGGAAAAGGTTGCAAAGAGAAGGCGGAGACGATCAGCCGGGGATCATCTCCGCCTTGCCCTCTGTGGATATTTGTTTTCAGCTATCTGGTGATGACCGGCATCCAAACGCCGTTGGATGTGCACATCAGCACGATCGGGTGCAGGCTCGCCAGTTCGAAGCCTGGTTGCTGCGGGTCGGGCGTGCGTAGAAGCAGGAAGGCGCGATCCAGATCGGCGGTGCGCAGCGTCGGCGTGATGGTCATGGTCAGATTGGCAGGCAAGGTGCTGCTGTTCGACGAGACGTTGGAGACCCAAGCCACCTCCGAAGGCCAGGTGCTGGCGGTGGCCATCACCTCGTCGTTCAGGTTGGCAATTGCCGCCTGCGCGCCGGTGCGATCGGTCAGCAGCAGACCTTCGCCCGTCGGTTCCGCAAGTAGAATGTCGCCCTGGAGTGCGGAAGCTGCGCCTGCGGTCACCGGCGCAAGCACTTGTGCCTTAAAGGGGTTGCCCGGCACGCCCACCACTTGCACGGTCACCGACCTTTCTTCTAGCGGCTCTTCGCACGGAAGGTATAGGGCGGTGACGCTGGAAGGCGTGGCGCCGAAGGGCGGATATTCGACCGTGACCGTGAAAGGCACCGTCAACGGGCTGTTGGTGGCGTTCGGGCTGGTGAAGATGAGGGCGCCGGTGTATTGCTGACCTACGACGAGCAAGGAAGTGTCGATCTGATAGGTGAGATTGAGCGGCGCACTCGTGTTGCCCGGCGCAAGGCCAGAAACCGGCGACACCGACAGCCATTCCCGGTCTCGCGTCGCAGTGAAGGGGATAGCGTCGGCTGTAGCCGGGTTTCGCAGCTGGATCGTCCCGGTCTTTGTGAAGCCTTTGTACGCCACCGTGGTGACGCTGGCCGGGTTCGCTGCCAGCGACGGACCGGAGATGAAGCCGATGCGGTCTACATCCCCCAAGACAACGTTACGACGATTGGTAGACGCACTCACTTCCTCAAAGCGCGGGGAGTTGTGGGCGTCCGGAAACCAGCGAATTTTGTTGTCCCGGATCAACACAATTTCGGCGCGGCCATCGCCGTCAATGTCGCCGGCAGCGCCCAGGCTCCAGCCATCGTCGTCATCGAGGCGCAGACCATTCAGGAATTCCTGAATCACGCCATCGCCGCCGTCGTTGCGCACGATGAAACGCACGCACTCGCCGGCGCACCTTCGGATCATCATGGCCTCTTCATCTTCGTTGGAGCCGTTGATATCGCCTGCAAAGACGACGTTGGGCCCAGGCACCAGCACATCGCTGCCTGCCAGGTTGAGGCGAGTTCCATCGTAGCTGTACACCTCGAAGGTCGGCGATCCCCTGTTGTCCTGTCTGCGCACAGCCACGATTTCCAGATTGCCCCCGCGAATGTATTGAGCGAAAGCGACGTCCCGGAAAGGACGGCTGCTGCTGCCGCCTGGGCCGCCGATCTTGCTGAAGCCGGCGTCGGGGCGAAAGACCGAGAATTCACCTTTGTCCGGCGAGACGAATGCCACTTCATCGCCGCCCGTGCGATCCAGGTTGCCGACCGCCACCCGTTCCCACGGCTCACTGAAATCTCTGAACTGATGCACCGTCCAGGAAGTCCCGGTCGGCGTTGGGCTGGTTTGCTTGTAAATCACTGCACGCAGCACGGTGCCGGCCTGCGCGCCGTCCTCTGGCACGACGGCGCGCAGAACCCCGATCTCATCGCCAGGTACATTGGGGTCGAAGTTGCCGGCGAAGACCAGCTCCGGCCGCGACGGCAGCGGGATGCTGGCGAGTTGCCGCCACGGAATGCCGTTGATCTTCGGATCGGCGGGTGTAGAGCCGCGCGCCACCACCGGATCGAAGATGGCCAACTCCGGTGCCACCGAGGTGCCCGGCGCACCGCGCACGGCGACGATCTCCATGTCACCGTCGTTGTTGAAGTCGCCTACGGCGATGCTGCGCCAGTTGCCGGTTGGGCTGACCCACTGCACTTGCTGCCCTGGATGGTAAGGGTCCAGGATGCGAATGAACCCGTTGGGATCGGTGTAGATGATCTCTTTGGCAACATCGCCGGCGGTCTGGGAAGCAGAGGCCGTCTCCCCTTCAGCTTGCGCCCTCTGAGGAGAGAGAGGCGCAGCCGGAACCAAAGAAAGCCATAGGACGAGCAGAGCCGCAACAGAAAGCGGCTTGTGATGCAAAGGCCGTCTCATTCGGGTGTTTCTCCTTTCAGGTCGTCTTCATGAATTTTCGTTGTCATGAATTTTCGGCGTCATGAATTTGGGCGTGCAGAAAATCTCCGCCCCCATGTCGTTTGAACCGATGCTCTTTGCCTTAGAGCATCTCACCAAAAATAATCGACAGACGCTGTGTTCAAAAAATTGAAAACCGGTGGGTTACGTTGCCAAAAACCATAACTGACGGTATTCTGGTTCTATAAAAGTCGACTCTGATTCCATCGCATTGTACACAGTAAGCAACGTGCACTCCAACTGAAACGTTCCGAATCCAAATAAAGCATCTATTTTTAGGGGGAAAAGACATGAAGAAGCCAATTCGGGTGACCGTGACCGGCGCCGCCGGCAACATCGGCTACGCCCTGCTGTTTCGCATTGCCAACGGCGACCTTTTCGGGACCGATCAGCCGGTGATTTTGCAACTGTTGGAGATTGCGCCTGCCATGAAGGCGCTGGAAGGCGTTGCGATGGAGCTGGAGGATTGCGCGTTTCCTCTGCTGGCCGGCATGGTGTTGACCGACGAGCCGACCACGGCCTTCGACGGCGCCAATTGGGCGCTGCTCGTCGGGGCGCGACCCCGCACGAAGGGCATGGAGCGCAAGGACCTGCTTAGCGCCAACGGGGCCATCTTTACGGTGCAGGGTAAGGCGATCAACGATCGCGCCGCCTCCGACGTGCGCGTGCTTGTCGTCGGCAATCCGGCCAACACCAACGCCCTGATCGCCATGCGCAGCGCGCCAGACGTGCCGCCGGAGCGTTTCACCGCCATGACGCGACTCGATCACAACCGCGCTGTCAGCCAACTTGCCATCAAGGCGGGCGTGCCGGTGACCGAGGTGAAGAAGGTGACGATCTGGGGTAACCACAGCGCCACGCAATATCCCGACGCCTTTCACGCCGAAATCAACGGCAAACCGGCTCCCGCCGTGATCAACGACGACGCCTGGATCAAAGAAGTCTTTATCCCTACGGTGCAAAAGCGCGGCGCCGCCATCATTGAGGCGCGCGGGCAGAGCAGCGCCGCCAGCGCAGCCAACGCCGCCATCAACCACGTGCAGAGCTGGTGGTATGGCACGCCTGCCGGCGACTGGGTCAGCATGGCTATTCCCAGCACCGGCGCGTACGGCTCGCCGGAAGGTGTGATCTTCAGCTATCCGGTGAAGGTCAAGGACGGCAAGTACGCCATCGTGGAAGGGTTAGAGCTGAGCGATTTCGATAGACAAATGATCAAAGTCACCGGCGACGAGCTCCTGGAGGAGCGCGAGGCGGTGAAAGAGCTGCTCGGCATTTAGCGGCTTTTCGGCGAACGAGGGGGCTGTTGCCATCTTCCGGGAAGCGAAAAACGTCTCGGAAGATGGCAACGGGCGGGCGATACATTTCGCCCCGGCTTCTGAGCGGCGAAACTTTATTCAGCAGCCCTTTCGTCCTCCTCACGCTGTAGTTCCAGCAAGTAGTGCCAGCCTGTGTTCGGCAAGTGCAGGCAATCGGTCATGACATAGCCGGCTGCAAAGGCTTGCTCCAGATAGCTCCGCATCGCCATTCGCCATGCCATCCCCAGAGCCGGGTCCAAGCGACGGATTGCTGCAATGTCGTCCGGGATCGGCAGCGCAAGCGGTCGCCCGTCTAGGGGAAGCTCCATCTCGACCGGTGCTCGAAAGTGAGTGCCGCCCGCTGTGGTCGGAATCACGTATGTCTCCTCCGGCAAGCGCGCGGACGCCGCTGACTGTCCGCTTCCGTCCGCCCTAGAGCTCGATTCGATCCGCCGGCGCACCCGTTCGCCGGCGATCCACCAGTCCACTTGACAGCGATCGCTGGGAAGGCCGGCGTTGATGCCGTCCTTCATGACGCCGTACCAGTTGCGCCGGTAGATGTTGCAAACCGCGCCCAAGCGATGGATATTGAGTACGGCGTTGACGCGAAAGAGCGGGTCATAGGTCCAGGTCACCCAATCCGTCATTCTTTGTGCTAGAATCGCTTGTCGCTGCGCCAGCTTGAGCTGTACGCCCAGGCCGCGTCCCTGCCAGCCGGGCAGAACGCCTACCATATGGCTGCACATTTTGAGTTGGAGCGCGCTTTGGGGTGGAGCAAGCTCAGGAGCGTCCTCGGCTCTGCCTCCGGCGCGCCGCCACTGCTGTGTGGTGGGAACGCCCAGCCCGGGAAACCAGAAGGCAAGGCCGACCATGCCGCCGGTCTCCGCCGGTCCATCTTCCGCAAATGCGCCGATCAGGCCGCCGCCGTTGTGGATGGCCGTGATCACCATATGGACCGGCATGATTTCCTCCGGCGGAGACTGCCAGATGAGCTGCTCTAGACGCTGGAAATATTCGATCTCCTCAATCGAGGTGACCGTACGCAGCTTCATCTTAGGGAACCAATGCCAACACGCGCGCCGGACTGCCCGAACCTTCGACGATCTTAAGCGGCGCCGCAATCACGATAGCGCCGGTGGGCGGTAGCCGGTCAAGGTTCGTCAAACTGGCAAGCCCGAAGCGGCCGGAGCCGTGCATGATGTTGTGCGCCGGGAAAGGTGGATCAAAGCTCGCCGCCTGGCCGGCGTCCGTGCCCACGCACTCGACCCCTACCCCGAGTACGTCGCGGTCAAAGGCGAGAAAACGCACACAGTCGGGCGTAAAGCCGGGCGAATGCGCCCCGTCTTCGCGGATGTTCAGAAACGCCTCGCGCCCTTTACGCTTGGACCAATCCGTGCGCATGAGCAGCCAGGAGCCGGGCGGAATCCGGCCATGCTCCGCTTCCCACGCCAGCACATGCTCTCGCGTCAGCAAAAAGTCATTGTCGGCCTCCGCCTCCTTGCTGCAATCGATCACGCAGGCCGGGCCGATCAGCTTGCTCGCCGGGATTTTGTCCAGCGTATTGTCCGGCAATTGCGCGCCGGTGATCCAGTGCACCGGCGCGTCAAAGTGTGTGCCGGTGTGCTCGCCGAGATGGATCGTGTTCCAGTACCACGCCGGCCCTTTTTCGTCGTAGCGGGAGATGACCTCCATGCTGAAGCCGGGGGACGAGGCAAAGATCGGCGGCAGCTCGATCAC
>JANWYX010000319.1 GCA_025055055.1 Caldilinea sp.
GCGCGAGACACCAAGCGTTTCATAGGAGGCGCGTTGCAAGAGCGGATTGTTCAGATGGGCAACTGCATTCGGTGCCGTCCATTCGAATCGAAAGCTGGCCAGAAGTTTACCGTTGGGGCCGGTTTCATTTTGAAAGAGAAAGACGCCATCGGCGCCGGAAGCCTTGCCGAGATGCTCTAGGATCGCCGGCATCTCGTCTTCCCAGCGCTCGGCCTGCAAGAACCGACCGGCCGCAAACGAAAGCGACTCCAGTAGGGCGTCGCGACGGCGCAACGCGTGCTCGGCCTGCTTGCGGGCCGTGATATCGACGGCGTACACTAAGAAACGTTCACCGGTGAGTCTAACCGCTGCCAACGACCACCAGCCGATCTCCCCGTTCTTGCGTCGATAGGTGAGTTCCCCGTGCGCATATCCTTCGCGACGCACCTGCTCGAAATGCTGACGTGCTTCGTCCAGCGATTGCGGCGCCGACAGATCGCAAAAAGATCGTTGCAGCAGCTCTCCTTTGGTGTATCCTGTGAGACGGCAGGCGGCCGGGTTGACCTCCTGACAGCGCCCTTTCCCATCTAAGACAAAGACGCCATGCGGGGCGTTGTCTACGTAGCTTCGATAACGGAGCTCACTCTGCTCCAGCGCCTCGACGGCCAGCTCACGGCGTCTGCGCAACCTCAGCAACATCCCCATGAACAATGTCGCAAGTGGATAAACCAACAGCGCGGGAAGAGTGATGGTCTGTAAGACGAAGAGAGAGAGCGACCAGGGCAATGTCAACATCGTCGCCAGCATGGCAAGATGCACGACAATTCCGAATCCATAAAGTTCGCGCCAGGAGATGGTATGCAGGGCAGGTTTGCGCCTTAAGCGCCAGGCGATGCCGATGACCGTTGTCACGACAATTACGATGACGCCGGTGAGTGCGCCGGCGCCACCGAGATAAAGACGAAAGGTTGCCGTCATCAAGACGGCAATGGCGCCGGCAAGAGGGCCAAAGAACAGTCCCGTCAACGAAAGAAGCACCGAACGCGTGTCAAAGATGACGCCGGGGCTCAACTCCCAGGGCGTCAACATCACCAGGATGCCGATCACCCCAATGCTGATCCCCGACGCTATTTGACGCTGCCAAAGGGCGTTGCTTCGCCCTGAGCCGATGATGACGTCGTAAATAAGCGCCATCGCCAGCAGCAAGGCTCCGTTGTGAAGCAGCGCCTGCACTCCCGCAAAATCGATCACAAGAGTTTCCCCGTGCACTCTCCGTCCCGGAGCTCCGATCTCAGAGGTCCGGGGCGATGCGCTCCACCGCAACACCTTGCATTTTCAACCGGCGCTCGACCTCATCGGCGTCAGGTCCCTCCACCAGCAAGACGCGGTCGGCGCGGCCGGCCGCAGCTATATCGGCCCCGACCTCCGGTTGCAGCGCAGCGGCCAGACGCAACAAAGCCATGTAGGCTTTGTGAGAAGAGGGCGGCGCCGAGATGTAGAGATAGAGCGAGGGGCCATGGCTTGCCGACGGAGAGCCGGGTTCGGCGGCCTGCGCCGGAACCAACGGTTCAACTCGATTCCCGTCCACCGGCTCCTGCTTCCGCCGAAATGCAACTCGCACCAGGTTCAACCCATTTAGCTCCACCATCGCCCAGACGCCCAACCCTTCCGGCTCCACTCGATAGAGACCTGGGCCCAGCGGCTTGAACTCCACATGATAAGCGCCCTGTTCCATCTTGCTGCGCGTCGAGAGGGTGTACTCCTCCTCTTCCCCACGATAGACATGCACAGGATGGTTAGCCAGCTCCTCAATTTCCACGTGGATGGCGCTGAAGCCGGGCAGGGAGCCGGCCTCGGTCGTGGTCACCTCCCACACGCTGACCAGCGGCGCAAAAGTCACCGACCAGCCGTTGACGCCGTCGACGACGAGGTTAGGTTGCATATATCCGCCTTCGATCAAGAGCGAGTAGACGCCGGCCGGCAGCCGCTCGAAGATGGCGCAGCCCTTTTCATCGACGATCTGGCGGCGTTCATTGCCGACGGCGTCCACCAGACGAGCCAGCGCGCCGACCGCGTTGGGCGCCGTCGCTGCGATGACGCTCTCCCCGTTTTCGCCGCTATTGATCGATGAAGGGCGCAACGCCTCCGGCAGCGCCAGATCTACCGTGACGCAGTTATGCCCATCAAGCGCAATGTCGGCGACCGTTGCGACTTCCTCGTAGCCCACCACCTGCACGGTGTAGCGACCTGCTTCCAACGTCTCGAACCGATAATCGCCGGTCGGAGAGACATCCTGTTCGCGTCGGCCGCCGCGTTCGTCGAGCAGGGCGACGCGCAGCGGCTGGCCGGCGCGCACGCCGTGCACCCGCCCGGCGATCGAGGATTCGGCTGCCGGCCGAGCCGTTTCGGCGAGGGGAGTATAGACAAACTCCACCAGAGGCACTGAACGCTTGTCAATGTGGACGCGCGCTTCGAGCTGTGTCGTGCGGCCGTCTGCCTCCGGCGCGCCGTCGACGGTGACGATGTAGTGCCCTTCTTCCAGTCGATTGATGCGACACGCCGCCGCCCCATATTCCGGCGCAGAACCGGTCTCCACCGTCTCGCTGCCCCCCTCGACGCCGTGCACCTGCACGCGCAGCCCCTTGTAGCCGGGCGTCGAGATGACGACGGCGCCGACGCCGGGAGTCGGATCGGCGACACCGATGGTGTAACCCCATCCGGCCTGCGCAAGGTCGATCGTCGCCTTGTTGCGCCCGTCGAGCTGCAAGGAGTCGATGTGCGAACCCGCCGGCTCCACGCGCAGACTGTACTCGCCGGCGGGAAGGTCGACAAAGCGATAGCTGCCGTCGTCATGCACCAGCGTCACCCACTCTTCGCCGCTGCGTTTGTGGACAAGCACGACTGCCGCACCGGCGCCCCCGCGCACATGCCCTTCGATGCTGCTGCGGCCGACTAACTCTACAGGGGCCGGCAACGTCAACTGTACGACCACCTCGCGCCGACCGCGTTCGAGCGTGATCTCTTCGCTGAAATTCGCCTCCGGCAGGCGCAAGGTGTAGACGCCGTCCGGCAGGTCGGGAAATACAAAAAGCCCGGTGCCGTCGAGCTGTATGTGCGCCACTTCGACGCCGTCGCGTTCCAGCAACAGCGTGCGTCGGTCGCCCAGGTTGGCGATGCTGCCGCGCAGCGTGATGCGGGCGATGTCTTCCCCGCGGAGGCGCGGAACCTTGGGCTCGGCTTGCAGCGCGCGGACGATCGGCAGCGCGCCGCCGGGCCAGCGGTCGCTGTACCAGGCGTGGCCCTCCCACCAGCTGCTTGGGCTGCCCAGCCGCTCGTTGGCGATCAGCCAGAAGGCGGTGCAAAAGTAGTAGTCGGGCGCGTGCTTGAAGCGCTGACTGACTCCCATCATGATGCGACATGCCTCGAGCGTCTGCGCCATGTGCAGGTCGGGCGTTGTGGCCGGATAGCGCGGGTCGGTGTCTTCGCCGACGATATAGCCGCATTCGGTGGAGAGGATCGGGAGGCTGCGCCCTAGATGTTTGCGGTTGAGGGCATCAAAATATTCATATGCAAGCCAACAGGCGTGATCGTCCATGATCGTGGCGCCGGGGTTGCGCCGGTCGTAGCGCAGCCGATTGACCTCGGCCAACGTGCGTCCGCGCCAGGCGTCGGAGCCCCACGGCTCCTCGGCAACGATGCGATAGAAGCGCTCAGTGTACGCAGCGCCTTCCTGGTTGCCCATATCGTAGGGATAGTCCAGGGGGCGATTGAGAGAATAGTTGTGAATCGCCTGCCAGACCGGTCCATCGAACAGGTCGCGGCGCCCCGCCGCCACGATGCGTCCTACCAGGTCCCAGCGGCTGCCGTTGGAGACTGCCGGGACGCCGGGCATGCCCCCGCGCTCGAGGATCATCTCCATGGTAGCGATTGCATTTTCCACGGTTAGGTCGAGACCGTTCACCGGCACGCGACCACCCTTCCATTCGGCGTCGACGTCGGGTTCGTTGTTAAACTCAAAGTAGCGTACACCGATGCGGATCAGCGCATCAAGATGCACCAGCTCTTTGACGCCGAGACGGCCGGGGTTGGGGGCAGGGCGGTATAGACGCACGATGGGCATGATGCCTTCGGAGAGCAGCAACTCACAAAAATCGAGCGCACCCTCGTGGTTGAAGATTTTCACCCACTTCACCCCCATGGCCTTCAGCTCGGGGATCCAAAAGTCGCGCAGTCTGGCCATGCCTACGGCTGCGGCGTATCCCACCGTCCAGTGTACGCCGATGCCTGTGTCGTTCGCCGGTCTTGGATATTCGTTGAGTTCCATCAGGGACAGATCTAATCTTCAATGAGAAGGTGCGAAACGGTATCAGAATGCTTGCAACGCCTTGCGCAAATCGTATTCAACTTGCATCGTGGTAAGCAGAGTTACCGCTTTTATTATATGCGATCGGCCAAACTGATGGGAAACTTTTTAGAACTTGATCTGTTTGCCTGATAGGGCAAAATGGGGTATCGTAAGGTGCTGCGCGTTGACAAGGGTCGGCGCGCTTTGGTGTGAGACAGGTGAAAGTGCTTATGGAACTGGTGCAAAGTGTAGCCAACCGGGTGACGGAAAATGTGCGTCAGGTGATCGTCGGCAAGGATGAGGAGGTGCGTCTGACTTTGCTGGCGATGTTGTGCGAAGGGCATCTCTTGATCGAAGACGTCCCCGGTGTCGGCAAGACGATGCTGGCGCGGGCGCTGGCGTTGAGCGTGGGCTGCACGTTCCGGCGTATTCAGTTCACCCCCGATATGCTGCCCACCGATGTGACCGGCGTTAATATCTACAACCAGAAGACGCAGCAATTTGAGTTTCGTCCCGGCCCGGTTTTCGCCCAGATTGTGTTGACCGATGAGATCAACCGCGCCACCCCCAAGACGCAGTCTGCTCTGCTCGAGGCCATGGAGGAGCGTCAGGTGACGGTCGATGGCGTGACCTATCCCGTTCCTCATCCCTTCCTGGTGCTCGCTACGCAGAACCCCATCGAATATGAGGGCACCTTTCCTCTGCCCGAGGCGCAGGTGGATCGTTTTATGCTGCGCATCCACCTCGGCTATCCAAACAAACCCAATGAGATCGACATGCTCAATCGTCAGAGCGATCATCACCCGATCCATGACCTCCGTCAGGTGGTGAGCGCCGAGGAACTGGTAGCCGCACAGCGGGCGATTCGCTCTGTCTACGTCGACGATCTGGTGAAGAGCTACATTGTCGATCTGGTTACTACCACGCGCGACCATCCTGACGTTTACCTGGGGGCCAGCCCGCGCGGCAGTCTGGCGCTGTTCCATGCGGCGCGCGCTTGGGCGGCGATCAACGGCCGCGATTATGTGTTGCCGGATGACGTCAAGCGGCTGGCCGAACCGACTCTGGCGCATCGCCTGATTATTAATCCCTCTGCGCGCATCAAAAATGTCACTGCGCAGCAGGTGATCGAAGACGCTTTGCAGCATACGCCGGTGCCGGGCGCGCGCGTACGCGTGCGCTGATGGTGTGAACCGAGCGCCGTTGTTCTTCCCCAGCGAAGAGATCGCCGGCCGATGAATTCACGACTCCTTTTCCTGATCGTCAGCGCAGCGGCGGCCTGGACGATTGCCTTCAACACTGGTCGCGAGCTGACTTTTAGCCTGGCGTATCTGCTCACCGGCATTCTTGTGATCAGCTATCTGTGGGCCTGGAACAGTGTGAAAGGGATCCGCGCACGACGACGCACCCGCTCGCGGCGCAGTCAGGTCGGGCAATACGTCGAAGAGCAGTTTGAGATCACCAATCGCAACTTCTGGCCCAAGCTGTGGTTAGAGATCGACGACTATTCGACGCTGCCATGGCATAACGCCAGTCGCGTGGTCAGCGCCGTGCGTCGCAACGGTACCCAGCGCTGGCTCGTGCGCACGTTGTGCATGCAGCGAGGGCGTTTCCGGTTGGGCCCGGTCACGCTGCGCAGCGGCGACCCGCTCGGCATCTTTCGGCGCGAATTGCCGCTCTCCGGCGCCGGCTACGTGATCGTCTATCCGCTGACGGTCGACATCCCCTCGTTCGAGCCTTCCGTCTCCGACCTTTCCGGCGGCGAAGCGCGCCACCGCCGCACCTATCAGGTGACCTCTAGCGTGGCAGGGGTGCGCGAGTATGTAACGGGGGATAGTTTCAACCGCATCCACTGGCCGACCACGGCCCGGCTGCGCCGTCTAATGGTCAAGGAATTCGAGCTGGATCCGACGGCCGACGTCTGGATCTATCTAGACCTCTATCGCGAGGCGGCGGCGGCGTTGCCTTGGACTCCGCAGCCGCCGGAGTCGCCCCTATGGGGCGTCCGCAAGCGCAGCCGCAGCGCCCTTGAGCTGCCGCCCACGACGACGGAATACGGCGTCACCCTCGCCGCCAGCTTAGCGCGGTATTTCATTATGCGCAATCGCGCCGTGGGAATGAACAGCCGGGGGCGCACGCGCGAGTTCGTGCAGTCCGATCGCGGGGAACGGCAGCTTCATAAGTTTTTTGAGGCGCTGGCCGTCGTCGATGCTGTCGGAGACCTGCCCTTCGCCAACCTGATCGCCATCGACGGTATCCGTCTGAATCGCAACGACACCCTGGTTGCGATTACGCCGGATGCCGATCCGGGCTGGGTGCGGGCACTGCAAATGTTGCAGCGCCGCGGCGTCAACAGCGTCGCTATTCTTGTCGACGCCAACACCTTTGGCGCTCAGCGCAACTATAGCGAGGTGGAAAGCGAGCTGCTGGCCGCCGGCATCCCGTTCTACCGAGTCCGTTGTAACGATGACCTGGGGAAAGCGCTGAGCGCGCCGGCAGGGGTGCTGTAGTTCCCCGACGAGGCTACGGCTCCCTCTCGGCCTGTAGCCGATTTCTCCACCAACGTTCGCCGCCGTTGAACCTAAAGGTCGGCAGCGGTGCAAATGCCTGCGTCTACAGTCTATCTCCCAGGCAGACGCCAATGTCACGCGCCGTCTTAATCCAGGGATGGTCTAGCGGCACCAGTTTCACTTTGCCCACCACCTCCTCCAGCGGCACCGGCGCGGTGCATTCTCCGCGCGCTGCCACCATCACGCCGAAGACGCCTTTGTGAATCAGTTCGGCGCACGTAGTTCCGAGTCGAGTGGCCAGCAGGCGATCTGCAGCGGATGGCGTGCCTCCTCGCTGCAAGTGACCCAGGATGGTGACCCGCGACTCCAGCCCGGTCAACTCCTCCAATTTGCGGGAGAGGCGAAAGGTCTTATCCTGCATCGTCTGCGTCAGCTGGGCAAGTTTTTCCTTGGCCTGCTTCACTTTTTTCTTGTCGTTTTCTTCTTTGGCCTCGGCCAATTCGGCGTTCGCCTTTGCAAGGGCCTCTGCATCCTGCCGGGAGTGTGCGCCTTCCGAGACGGCGACGATGCTGAAGCCGCTGCCGCGACGCTGACGCTGACGGATGGCCTCCGCCACGATCTCCACATCGTAGGGGATTTCGGGGAGCAGGATCACATCGGCGCCGCCGGCAATGCCCGCGCCCAATGCCAGCCAGCCTGCATTGTGCCCCATGAGCTCCACCACGATGATGCGATGATGGCTGTGTGCAGTGCTGTGCAGCCGGTCGATGGCCTCGGTGGCGATGCCCAACGCCGTGTCGAAGCCAAAGGTGACGTCGGTGCCGCTGACGTCGTTGTCAATGGTCTTCGGTAGGGTGATGATGTTCAAGCCATGTTTAGCAAGATGATAGGCGTTTTTTTGCGTGCCGCCTCCACCAAGACAGACCAACGCATCGAGATGGTGACGGTGATAGGTCTCCAGCATCACGTTGGTCATGTCCATGGTCTGGTCGCCCACCGGCATTTTGTGAGGTTTGTCGCGGCTGGTGCCGAGGATCGTGCCGCCCACGGTGAGGATGCCCGACAGCTCGGCGCCGGTGAGTCGCACGGTGCGATCCTGCATGAGACCGCGAAAACCATCTCGAAATCCGATAATTTGCATGCCGTACGCGCCGATCGCCGCCTTGCCCACCCCGCGAATGGCAGCGTTCAACCCGGGACTGTCGCCGCCGGCGGTGAGAATTCCAATAGATTTTGGCATGGCCTGACTCCTTTTTGGTCCTTTTGGGTGATGTATCGAGAGCGGGAGCTTTATCAACTGGAAGCCAATCTGAGGCCAGTATATCTGCGCTGTGTCCGAAAATCAACCACCTCTTTTCTGTATTGCGGAACGTGGGCTCGGTTCACGCTTATTCGACGAGCGTGTTACAATGGCTCTGGTCTTTTTCAAAGACAAATTGCAAGATTTATTGCCATGTTGGCGTCAACCAATGACATGAAAAGGAAGCGAGCTTCGATGGCTCAACGCATGGAACAACTGGCAGCTGCAATCGACTTTGGCATCAGCAACACCGACGTCGTCGTACGGCGGCACGGGGAATGGCTCACCTGGTCTCAGCCTTATCTGGGCGACCCTGATCCCGAGAGCGTGCGTGCGCTGTTGGCACAACAGCAGATCGATCTTGCCGAGCTGCCCATGCTGGCGGTCACCGGCGGTCGGCATCGCCTGCTGCCCGACGAGATCGGAAAGACGAAGATCATCAAAATCAACGAAGTGCACTCTATCGGACGAGGCGGACAGGCGCTGCTAGGACTGGAAGGCCCCGCGCGCAACCGGCTGGTGATGGTGGCGAGTTGCGGCTCCGGCACGGCGCTGGTGACGGCGCAAGGTGACCGGTATGCGCATGTCTCGGGTACGGCGGTAGGTGGCGGCACAATGATGGGGCTGGCGAGACTGATCCTGGGCACGACCGATCCGCTCGAAATTGAAGCGTTGGCCGCGCGTGGCGACCGCAACGGCGCCGACCTCAGCCTTGCCGATGTCATCACCGGCCCGATCGGCTCCTTGCCCGCCGAAGCGACGGCCGTCAACTTTGGCCGGCTGGGAAGGCGCACCTTTCACGGTCAGGTCAGCCGAGAAGACCTGGCGGCGGCGCTGGTGAACCTGATTGCACAGACCATCGCCCTGATCACCATCAACGCCGCGCGCGCGCATGGCTGCGAGCAAGTCGTGCTCACCGGTCATATGATGGATATGGCGAGCTTTCGCGAAATTGTCGGCTTGGTGGCGCAGTACTACGCAGCGGAGCTAAAGATGGTTGAGCGCCCAGGCTATGCCACCGCTATGGGCGCGCTCTTATTGGCGGAGGCATCAATCGAGATGTAGCCGCGGGCGAATCCGAATGGACGGTGCAAGTCTATCCGATTGTGAATGCACTCCTTTTCCAAATAAGAGTGCGCCGTATTTGCCCAATCCGCTCTATCGATTGCCGGGTTCAACTGCGCAACCTTATATAAAAGCCTCCAGCCTTCTCTACCCGGAGAACAACGTCTCCGCAGGAGAAGGCTGGACGGTCAGGAGGTGATGACGTTCTCTGCTTTGTCGGCCCCGTTCAGGCTGCCGCGACCCGGGGTCGCATGCGAGGCATTTCCGCCGGCGTGCGTTCGCCGCTGAACCCGCGCACGCTTCCTTCGATCGGAGCCGGCAGATGCGGAGCGACGATGGGATGACTCTCGGAAACTTTGCTGGGCTGCCGTTCCGTAAGTGTGGCAGTCTGAAAAGAGACAAGATCGATGACGCTGTTTTGTCCGCCGTAGGCGTTATCGGCGAAGCCATCGGCGTGATTGTCGGATTGCCAGCGCCCATCGATGATGTAGCGAAATTCGTAGCGTTTTCCAACCGGCAGCTCGATCGTCGCCCGCCACACGCCGTCGCGCATCTGTACCAGCGGCACGCCCTTGTCGTCCCAGTCGTTGAAGCTACCGGTGACGGCCACGCGGTCAGCCCATACACAGGATGGCAATTCAAAGGTGACACGCGCGAACCCCGGATGTGTCGAAGGTTGTTTGTAGATCATGGTGTTCTCCTCGCTCTGTGAAATCTGCATAAATCTGCGTTGCGATAAAAGCTGCATCGTCGTCGGCTTGAGAAGCACCTTGTCGATCGAAAGGACGTCCGCAACCGGTGAAAACCGCTTCACTTTATGAAAACACGTTCACATATTGGAAATTTATGCAATTTGTTGCATGAAGATTATCTATTTCACAGTATGGCAACCCGAAGAAACTCGTCAATGTCGGCTTTTGCCGAAAGCAAGAAAAAATATTTTGTATAATATGCACAAGAATTTTTATTTCGATTGAGACTTTCGTTTTTTTTCTATATAAAAGGATAGAACACCCAGATTAAGCCAAGCTTAAAAAAATGGATGCGCTTCGGCAGCCGCCGAAGCGCGTAGGTATTTCGTAGGGATTTCGTCAGAAAAGAACGGCACCACTTCAAGTCACAATGTTCACCAACTTGTCGGGCACGACGATGACCTTGCGTGGAGTGTGGCCGTCCAGCCATTTGACGACATTGCTCAGCTGCAGGGCGCTGCGCTCCAGCTCCTCCGCCGGCGTGCCGGGGGGAACTAGCAGCTTGTCGCGCACCTTGCCGTTGACCTGCACCACGACGGTGATCTCTTCTTCGCGCGCCTTTTCTGGGTCGCCGACGGGCCAGCGCTGAAGATGCACGCTCGATGCATTGCCCTGGCGGCGCCACAGCTCCTCGGCGATGTGTGGGAAGAAGGGCGCCATCATCAGGAGCAGGCTGCGGATCGCCTGCTTCCAAATGGCGCTGTGGACAACGTTGGTCTCGCGCGCCCGCAACAGGAAATTGTTCAGCTCCATCAGCGCTGCGATCGCCGTGTTAAAGCGGAAATGCTCGATGTCATCGGTCACTTTCAGGATCGTCTGGTGGAGTTTGCGTTCAAGCGCCCGCTCTTGCGCAGGGTCTGGTTCTGCGAGCGCTTGGTTCGGCTCCACATTCTCTGTTACGACCGCCCACACCCGGTGCAGGAAGCGATGCACGCCTTCGATCGCCTGGGGGTCCCACGGACCGCCCTGATCCCAGGGGCCGATGAACATCAGGTAGCCGCGTACGGTGTCGGCGCCATAGCGATCGACCACCTCGTCCGGGTTAATCACGTTGCCGCGGCTCTTAGACATTTTCTCGCCGTCCGGGCCCAGGATCATGCCTTGGTTGAAAAGGCGTAACATCGGTTCGTCGAAGTTGACCAGCCCTAGGTCGCGCATCGCCTTGGTGAAGAAGCGCGTGTAGAGCAGATGCATGGTGGCGTGCTCGATGCCGCCGGTGTATTGATCAACGGGCAGCCAGTAGTCGCCTTTCTCTTTGTCCCATGGCAGGTCGTTGGGGCTGAGCCGCTCACCTTTCTTCCAATAGGGCGAGACATAGGCGTATTGGTACCAGCTCGAGCACATGAAGGTGTCCATGGTGTCGGTCTCGCGCTCGGCGTCGCCTCCGCACTCCGGGCACTTGACGCGGCGGAAGCCCTCGTGGTATTTAAGGGGGCTTTCACCCGTAGGCTTGAACTCAGCGTCTTCGGGCAGCAACACGGGCAGGTCTTCGTAGGGCACGGGCACAATGCCGCAATTCGGGCAATAGATGATCGGGATCGGCGCACCCCACATGCGCTGACGGCTGATCAGCCAGTCGCGCAGACGGTAGTTGACGGCGCGACGGCCGATGCCGTTGGCCTCCAGCCATTCGGTGACCTTTTCCACTGCGCCTTTCACCGGCGTGCCGTCGAAGGGGCCGGAGTTGATCATCACGCCTTCGTCTTTAGAGTCATATGCTTCCTCCGGTGGGCCGGCGGCGCCGTTGGGCCCGGTGATGACGCGGCGAATTTCTAAGCCGTACTTCTTGGCGAACTCGAAGTCGCGTGCATCGTGGGCGGGCACAGCCATGATGGCGCCGGTGCCGTAGCCCATCATCACGTAATCCGCGATCCAGATGGGAATGCGTTCGCCGTTGACAGGGTTGACGGCGTAGCCGCCCGTGAAGACGCCGGTTTTTTCTTTGTCCGCCGCAGTACGCTGAATTTCATCCAAACGCGCTGCCAGGGCTTTGTACGCCTCCACCTCGGCGCGATGCTCCTCTGTGGTGACCACATCGACCAGCGGATGCTCCGGCGCCAACACCATGAAGGTCGCACCCCACAGCGTGTCCGGTCGCGTGGTGAAGACTTCCAGCGGATGACCTTGCTCGGTGCGGAAGATGACCTCCGCGCCGTAACTGCGGCCGATCCAGTTGCGCTGCATCACCTTGACGCGTTCCGGCCAGTCGATCTGGTCGAGCATGTCGATCAGTTCGTCGGCGTAGCGGGTGATGCGGAATTTCCATTGTTCCAGGTTCTTTTTGATCACAGGCGTGCCGCAGCGTTCGCAATGGCGATCTTCGCCCCACACCTGTTCGCGCGCCAGCGTCGTGTTGCAGGTGGGGCAAAAGTCCACCGGCGCATACTCTCGATAGGCGATGCCGGCGTCGTAAAACTTGCGGAAAAACCATTGCGTCCATTTGTAGTATTCCGGATCGCAGGTTACCGCCTCGCGATCCCACGCCCACATGGCGCCCATGCGCCGCAGCTGCTTGCGCATCCGCTCGATGTTGGCGTAGGTCCATTTGGCCGGGTGCACGCCGTGTTTGATGGCAGCGTTTTCCGCGGGAAGACCAAAGGCGTCGAACCCGATCGGGAAGAAGACGTTGTAGCCGTTCATGCGGCGAAAACGCGCCGCCGCGTCGCTGGGCGTGTACGCATACCAATGGCCGGTATGCAGGTCGCCCGACGGATAGGGCAGCATGGTCAACGCATACCACTTGGGACGATCCGGGTCTTCGACCGTCTTGTAGAGCTGCTCCTCCTCCCAGATCCGTTGCCATTTCGGCTCGATCTCCGCAGGATTGTACCGATTGGACATATTGTTCTCCGATGATACTGGTTTCTGACCTGGTTGTCTAACAATGCATCGTTTGGTGCGCATCCATGATGAGGCGCTCGCTTGAGGCGTGCGCGGTTCTATCTATTGTAGCGCAATGAATTCATCTAGCAGAGGTGCCCGCATGCACAACGCGCGGGCTAACTAAGCGCGAGGAGGCCGCCGACGTTGCGTCCGACGGTTGCGGCAATTCTGATGCATTGAGGATCGTTGCGGCCACTTTGCATCATAGGATAATTTTACCACATGATGTCAAGAAAGAGCCTAAAGAAATAAAAAATGAGATAAAGAAATAAGGCAAGGAAATGAGATGATGAACGTTTGCCAAAAGCAGTGCTATCTTGCTAACAGAAAGTCCAAAATCAAGCTGTGAACGATCTGTTCAACCTGCGAGCGATCGTCGGTGAATATCGGCGCAGTAGGAGGCGGCGCCGCCATCCGGGCGTGCACTGCGGCCTGCTGTGCAAACGCGATCCATTCGTCCGGCGCCGTCTCCGGAAGCGCTGCGACTGCGGCGCGGAAGTGCTCCAACGTCGTGGGCGCTTTGGTTGCAATCACCAGCGAATTGGCGAGCGTGGCAGGTGGCCCCGGTTCGTCGATGACAAAGACGCTAGGAAAGACCTCCTGAAGCGTTGCGGCCATGGCGTCCACCAGCGCGTAGTTGGCGTCCGTCCGCCCCACGTTGACGGCGACGACGCCGTCTTCTGTCAGATGGTCGCGCACCAGTGCAAAGAACTCCACCGTCGTCAGGTGAAAGGGGATGTAGGGCGGCCGGTAGGCGTCGACGGCGATGACGTCGAACTGCACATAGTCCGCCTGCTGCGCCAGCCAGCGGCGTCCATCCGCCGCCACCGGCGTGTAGTTGGGCCAGGTCGCGCCGAACCACTGCTCGCCAACGCGCAGGATGTCCGGGTCCAGCTCCACGCCTACGATCGGAATGTCGCCGTAGATGGTCGTGTAGAGGCCGGCGACGGTGCCCGCCGCTGCACCGACGAGGAGGAGACTGCGCGGCGGCTCCTTGCGGAAAAGCGGCGCCAGCAGGAAGTAGTCCCAGATGCCTTGGCTGAGCAACGCATCCGGGTGATAGACGCTGTGGATGCCGACGCCGTCGTTGAGCTTGAGATGCCGCTCGTTTCCCCACCGGCGCACGGCGATGTAGTTGAATGCACTTTCGTCTTCGTAAAGGATTTCGCCCGAGCGGCCGTCGTCCCAGGCGGCGCGCACGCCTTGCGGCTGCCACCACGCCGCCGCAAGCACGCCGAGGAGCGCCGCCAGGGCCAGCCAGCGCGACCGGCGCCGCGCGCTCAAGGCAATAACGGCCAGTAGCGTCGCCGCCAACAGATAAAAAGTCCAGCGCGTGCCGAAGGTGGGGATCAGCCAGAGCACCGGCAAGAAGGCGCCGATCAAGCTGCCCGCCGTTGCGACGGCGGAAAGACGCCCGGCGGTTCGACCGAGATGGGCAAGCGGCGATCGGCGATGAAGCGTCGTGGACAAACCCCGTTCATCGGCGGCAAAGGTTTTCTCCTGCTCGCTCATCGCAATGCGCACGGCCCAGGGTGTGGCTGCGCCCAACAGGATCGCCGGCCCGGCGAACAGCAGGCCCACGGCCAGCAGTGCGCCGAGCAACAGATCGGCGGCGAAGCTTGCCATGCCGTGCGAAGCCAGCCGCAGCACCGGCGCACTCGTCAACGGGATCAGCGCAACGCCCAGGGCGGCGATCGTCAACGTCAGCTCAAGCGCCTCGCGGCGAGGATGGCGATCCGCCAGCCGGCCGCCTAGCCACGCGCCGACGGAAAGGCTCAACAGGATCAGGCCGATGATGGCGGCCCACACGATCTGACTGTTGCCGAAGGCCGGCTCCAGCAGGCGGGCCGCGCTCAACTCCATGCCCAACGTCACCAACCCGGCCGTGAAGACCAGCAGATAGAGTGAACGCATGACGCAATTGCGTATACCCAGGCTATGCCGTCATCGCATGGCGCAGCTGCAGGCTGGCGTGCGTATACTCCATCAGCTCGATGGCGTTGCCGTCCGGGTCGTGGATCCACGCTTGCAGCGAGTGGTCTAGGCCGGTTTTGATAGGGCTGACCTCCACCCCGCGCACCTCCAGCATGGCTTTGACTTCGGCCAGGCCGGTGACTTCCAGGCAGAAGTGTTTGTATTGGCTGCCGGGTTTCAGCTCCTGTACCTGACCGCCCCATTGTTTGACTGCGAGTTTCTGGTCGAAAATTTCGATAAAAGTGGTGTTGCCGCAGTCGAAATAGTAGCCCATCGTCTCGCCGTCATCCGTCGCAAGGGTGAACTTGACCGGAAAGCCGAGGATATCTCGATAAAATGCGACCATGCCGTCGATCTGATCGGTGAAAAAGCAAACATGCGCTAATTGACGGATCATACAGCGTTCTCCTGTGTAGTGTCGGCGGCAATCAGGGCGGCCGCCTTGCGCCCCAGTTCCACAGCGTAGTTGGTGCCGCGATCCCAGGGGTAGACCTGGCTCATTGAGGCGAAATACAGCCCCGGCAACGGCGTGCGCAGCGCAGGGATCATCTCTAGATAGCCGACCGGTGGCACCGGCTGGGCGTATTTCGCCTTGTGCACCCAAGCGCCGGTGATCCACTTGCGGCGGAAGGCCGGGTTGAATTTGACGAGATGCGGCGCAAATTCATCGAGCAGTTCGGCGGCGGAAAGTTCAAAGTAGCGGTGGTCGGCCGGCAGATAGTCGCCAAGATAGAGCAGATGATCGCCTGCATAGTGCACCGGATCGATCATGTTCGTATGCTCTACCAGCGCCAAGAAAGGAATGCCCTCGCGCTTGGGGAGGCTGATCCAGTACATGTCTTGCGTCAGTTTGCGGTCGAGCGCCACCGTCAGCACAACGGCGCCCAGGCTTTTGAGCCGCGCCAGTTGGCCCAGATAAGTGGCCGGCAATTGGGGAGTGAGCCTTTGCATCAAGCCCGGGCTGACGGTGCAGAGGACGCGATCGAAGCGCTCTGCCTGCCCGTTGACGATGACGTCGTAGCCGCCGTCGCTGCGCGGGTGCACGCCGGTTACGGCGCAGCCCGTTTGAATAATGGCGCCTTGCCGACGCGCGCGCTGCGCTAAGTGGTCGATGAAGGCCTGAAAGCCTCCGTCAAAGTAGGCGAGCCTGGGTGTGCGCGCCACGACGCGCGCCCAGAACCACGCCAGATTCACCTCGCGATAATGCTCCCCAAATTTCCCCTGCAACTGAAACTCCCAGGCCGCCTCATAGGCCCGATCGCCCATCCAACGCCGCAGCCAGGCGTCGGCGGCGATCTTGTCGAAGCGTCGCCACGGCCGCGCCGGATGATAGCGAAGATAGCCGATCACCAGCCCCATGCGCAGCCGGTCGAGGAAGGGGATAAGCGGGAAGCGCAACACGCGGCTCACACTGTCGAGAGGGTAGTTGCGCCCTTGCGTATGAATGGCGGTGTTGGGGCGATAGGTCTTCAACGCATGCCGAAAGCCGATCTCATCGAGCAGGGCCAGGATGGCACGGTCGGACAGGAAGAGATGATGATAAAAGTGTTCGAGCGGCCAGTCCCACTCGGGGCGCCCCTTGAAGCCGGCGGCCAGGCCGCCCAAATAAGAGGCGCTTTCAAAGAGCGTGACGTCGAAACGACGCGCAAGCGTGGCGCAGGTGAGGTCATACGCAGCCGTCAGGCCGGTCACACCGCCGCCGACGATGGCGATGCGCACGGCGTCGGCGGCCGATGGCTGAGCTTCGTGGTTCATGTCCTTACGGCTGTATACGATGACGGCGCGTCTGCCTTACGCCGCCAGCGAAAGCTCACCTGGGCGCGCGCCGTGCTGCAGGTGGGTGCTCAATTCCTGCTGCGCTTTCTCGTATAATTTCAGCAAATCCTGATCGGTGCCTTTGAAGGATTGCACCGTTTGCGTGGCGCAGAGATAACAGCCGCGCAGGAATTTATAGTTATTGCTGTTGCAGCGCAGACAGCCGTCCAATTCGATCATCATCAATACGAAGGCTAGGCTGTCGGGGTGCGTCTCCGGCAAGGCGGCGACGCGATCGACTAGCGCCCGCCATTCCTCCCCGCGCAGGTCGCGCAAGCTGGGGATCAGATGCGCCGGAAAGAGCAGCTCTGCCTTGGTGTGGACGCCAAACTCGCTGATATCTGACATAGAGAATTGAAATTCCTTCCCAAAAGAACCTTTCGTCGACTCTTCACCCGATCTCAAGATGAACATTCGGGACTTTGACCCTCTGAATGGATCCAAGTCCGTTGTGGTCGCCATGTGCGCTGAGTAATTGATTTAAGTTCGCCAACAGTTCAACTGCATCGACGCCGCGGTCGGCGCACAGCGCGGCGAGCGTCGCGTCCGGCTCAACGGCGCAGCTGCTGCATCCCCCCAGATGAAAGCCGGCCAGAATCTGCTGGGCCTGGGGATGGAGCAGCAACGCTTCGCGCACCGTCATCTCCGGCGTGAAGCGGGCGTCGCCGGTGCGTTGCAGTAACTCGACGCGCAGCTGCGCTGTGGCCTCCTCGATCTGTTCGCGCAGCGCTCGCATCGATTCCTCGACTTTGAAGAGCGCACGGTTGTAACGGTCCAGTCGACCGCGGACGATGTCCAGCTCTCGCTGTAATCTCCAGGCGTATGCAAGTGCAAGAAGCGCAAGTAAAAGCGCCGCAACACTCACGATGGTCGCCATAGAAGCCTTCCTTCTAGAACGAAATCGATTCTCCCACCGCCAGCACGGTGCAATCAATGCCTGCCTCGCGCATCAATTTTTTGGCGAAGGACTGGGCATCCACCTCAATCACGGGAAAAGTGTTGTAATGGCATGGGATGACGTGCTTCGCTTTGACCCACTGCGCGGCGATCACGGCGTCGTCTGGCCCCATGGTGTAGTTGTCGCCGATCGGCAAGATCGCCACGTCGACGCCGCCGAAGTCGCCGATCAGCTTCATATCGTAGGTGAGCGCCGTGTCGCCGGCGATATACAGGTCATGGCCGTCGTTGAAGTGAATCAAAAAGCCGTAGGGATTGCCTGCATAGGTGCCATCGGGCAGCACGCTGCTGTGGTGGGCGATGGTCAATTTGACGCGACCGAAGGGAAAGGAGTAACTGCCGCCGGTGTTCATGCCATGCGCTTTGTCGATGCCATGTCGGCCCAACCAGGTGGCGATCTCGAAGTTGCAGATGACCTGCGCTCCGCTCTGTTTGGCGAGCGCCACAAGATCCGCCACGTGATCGCCGTGGCCATGCGTTACCAGAATGAAATCCGCCGGCAGTTCCTGCGCGGTGACCGGCGCCACGGGATTGTTGGGTTTCAAGAATGGATCGACGATGAGTTTAGCGCCATCGACATTGATGCCAAACGTGGCGTGTCCATACCAGGTGATCGTGAGCGACATGGTTCATCCTCCCTGTGGTTTTGACCGGAGTGACTCGATCGCGTCAAGGCCGTCCGCTGAACTGTAACTCTCGAACCAAAATAAAAGTCAGATTTGTCGTTCGACAAATCTGACTTAGTGTACCACAGGTTGACGTGTAGATAAAGCCGACCGGGAACTTGAAGGAGCGTCTGAAAATAGATTTCTATTCGCCGCTCTCTTTTTTCCGCTGGGCGGCTTTCTCTGCTGCTTTGCGCTTCAATTCCTCCAGCCGCGCTCGCTTGGCGGCTTCGGCGTCCTCTGTTTCGGCGCCGCCTTCTTCGCCTTTGCGGGCCGCGGCTTTGGCAGCAGCCTGCGCCTTGAGCACTTCCAGCTCTTCTTTGCTGCGTTTGGGTTTGGCTACACCACTCTCTCCACCTGCCGTCTGCGCCTGGGCTTTCGCTTCGGCGGCCTTTTTCTTCTCTTCCTCGCGGCGACGCTCTTCTTCTTTTTGCTTGGCGCGCTGTGCCTCTTCTGCGGCGTACTGGGTGGGCCAAAGCGCCGCATAGTACTCGATCGGCACCGTCAGCTCTTCTTTGTCGTAGACGAGCTGAGGATAGCGGTCGTAGACGGCCAGCTCGTAGTCGTGGTTCATCTTGATGGCGTCAAATGGACAGAACTCGGCGCAGAAGCTACAGCTCATGCAGACGGCTACATCGATATAGAATTCCGCCGGCCGCGTGATCGGTTTGCCGCTCTCGTCGCTGTCGCGCACGATCCAGATGCATTGGGGAGGGCAGACCTTGGCGCAGATGCCACAGGCGGTGCAGCGGTCTTCGCCGGCCTCCGTATCCCAGATCAACATCGGGATGTAGCGGAAGCGCTCCGGCAACAAGCGTCGCTCTTCGGGATATTGAATGGTCAGCAGACCTTCTTGCGAGATCGGCTGGTGGATGATGCGCCGTCTCTCGTCCACCTGAATACTGCCTTCATAGCGACTCGGCTCTTTGCGGCGGTCGTCGATGAAAGTCTCGGTGAAGTGCTTCAGCGTGACGCCGAGCCCTTTTAGCAATCCAGTGCCAAACATGCCAGTGCCTCCAAAGGTTGCTTCGTCCGGCGAGAGCGTCCTAGCGCATGTGCGCAATGGTTGACGCTGCGTCGCTCAACGGGGTGAATTGTCCTTTATCGATCCACTTCGCCTAACACGATGTCAATGGCGCCCAGAATCACGATAGCGTCGGCGACCTTATAGCCGACCGACATCGGCCCCAGCGCGTTCAGGTTGATGAAGCTGGGGCTGCGCACGTGGTAGCGATAGGGATTGGGCTTGTTGTCACTAACCACAAAGAAGCCCAGCTCGCCTTTGGGCGCTTCGATGCGCGCATAGGCTTCGCCTTCCTTGGGCCGGAAGGTATAGCCGCCTTTGCCACCCATGATCGTCCCGAAGCCTTGGCCTAGCGTAGCGGACGCGTACGCATTCACTTCGCCGGGCGGAATGTCGCGCAGCGCCTGTTGGAGAATCTTGAGGCTCTCGCGCGCCTCGAGCAGGCGAATGTAGTAGCGGGCGTAGATGTCGCTCTCCGGCAAGGTGGGAACATCGAAATCGAAGCGATCGTAGATGCAGTAGGGCTCCACTTTGCGAATGTCGTAGGGCACGCCTGCGGCACGCAGCATCGGGCCGGTCACGCTCAGAGCGATCAGATCTTCCGCCGACAGATAGCCCACCCCGCGGCCACGCGCTTTGATGATTTCGTTGCCGCTGAGCAGCTCGTCGAGCTGGTCGAGCGCCCGCGGCAGGCGATCGTAGGCGAGATACTTGGCGCGGTCCACCCAGCCCGGCGTCAAGTCGCGCACGACGCCGCCGAAGCGCATATAGTTGCACATCATGCGCGAGCCGCTCACCTCTTCGAAGAGGTCGAGGATCATTTCGCGCTCTTCGATAGCGTAGAGGGCGGGCGTCTGCAGCGCACCGAGGTCGTTGAGGATGAACCCGATCGACCAGGTGTGATTGATGATACGCGTAAACTCCGCCATAATGACACGGATGTACTGGGCGCGCTCCGGCACCTCGATGTCGAGCAGCTTTTCGACCGCCAACGCATAGCCCAGGTTGTTGCTCATCGAGTTGATGTAGTCCAGGCGGTCGGTGAAGGGCATGTTCATCAGCCAGGTGTTGCGCTCGCCGATCTTCTCGTGGTTGCGGTGCAGGTACCCCATCTCCGGCTCGAGCGCCAGAATCGTCTCACCCTCGACGCGTGTCAACATGCGGAAGACGCCGTGCGTGCTGGGATGATGCGGCCCCAGGTTGATCACGATCGACTGGGTGTCCAGCTCGCCGTAGCCATGATAAGGGGCCTGGCTGACCGGCACATAGGTCACCGGTTCTTTCCAGGAGTCCGGATCCCAGCCTTGCGGGTATGTATTGTTATCGCCCCAAGGAAGCTTGTCCTCATGCCACTGATAATGGCCGCCGGGATGGCGACTCTTGAAGGGCTTGGCGTCCTCTTCATAGTAGGCTTCTTTCCAATCCTTGCGCAACGGATGACCGTGGAAACCTTCCCAGGTCAGCACGCGGCGCAAATTGGGATGGCCCTCGAACTTAATGCCGAAAAGATCGTATACCTCTCGCTCTTGCAGGTTGGCGCCTGGATAGACGCCGGTGGCGGAGGGAACGGTTTCATTTTCCGGAACCCGCACATGAAGGCGAATCGGGCCGCCGCCCTTTTTCGTGCTGTACAGGTGATAGACGACGTCGAAACGCTCACTGATACCGGCGCGCAGCTTGCCCTTGTAGGCGGAGTAGTCCACGCAGGTGACGCTGGAGAGCAAGTCATACTGCTCTCGATCGCGCAGATGGGTCAACAGCGGGAGCAATTTGTCCGGTGCAACAAAATAGGCTTTGTCGGTCTCTTCGGCCCACACGCCGATCACTGCGCCGGGGACGGCATCGTTGAAGGGAAGGGCGGAATCAATAGTGGGCGCTTCGGCAACCGTTGTGGCTTCACTCATGAAAGAACCCCCTGTTTATGCTGGCTGCTTTTTCATTGCGCGGTATTTGGCCTGCGCCGCACGAATGCGCGCTTTCACGTCCTCGGGAATGGGCTGCGGCTGAAGGCGTCCTGTCGCAGCGACGGCGCCGCCGGTCGCTGCGGTCGACCCCAGTGTATACTCCTTAATGATCTGCACCTTGCGCGGGTCGAAGATGTCCGGCCCTAGAATGGGAACGGGCACTGCTTCGCTGGCGCCTTTGCGATACCACGGCACGGTGGTGATGCTCTGACGTTCGACCTTTTCGTGCAGCTTGATCAGACCGTAGAGCAGCGCTTCGGGCGTGGGCGGACAGCCGGGCACGTAGACGTCGACCGGAATGTATTTGTCGATGCCGCTGACTACCGTGTACCCCTCCTTGAAGGGGCCGCCGCCGGTGGCGCAGGCGCCCATGCTCAACACATAGCGCGGCTCGGCCATCTGGTTGTAGATGCGCACGATGGCCGGCACCATCTTTTTGGTCACCGTGCCGGAGACGATCATGAGGTCGCTTTGGCGCGGGCTGGGGCGCATCACCTCCATGCCGAAGCGCGCCAGGTCATAGCGGCTGGCGGCGGTGGCGATCATCTCAATGGCGCAACAGGCCAGGCCAAAAAGCAGCGGCCACATGCTGGACTTGCGGCTCCAGTTGTATATCTTGTCCAGCGTGGTGACCATGACGTTCGCTTGCAATTCTTCGGGGACCTGGATGCGGTCGTGCAAATACCGGTTAAGCTGTTCTCGCTTCAGGTCGCTAAATTGCGCTACTGGGGTTGTCGTCATAAAACTGGATCCCTTGTTTGAGCTTGCAGCGCACCGTGCAGGTCGCCGCCTTTGTTTGTTCGACAGGATAGCTTACGACAGGATATAGCTGTTGAGTCCTCGTCCAACCTCAAGACGGTCGGTTCCTTGTGAATTGTGCAAAATTGTACATGATCCGGTTTTGTCTGGCAACTTTCCATGAAATTAACTGATGGTATTGAGTCGTTTAAATTTTTATTACAATCATCATAAAAATTATCCGAACTTTTGAAAAGGAAGCTCGCTCTCAATTCGTCTTGGAGACGTCATCTACAGCAAAATCAATCCGGCCCGCATGGCTTTGACGACCGCCTCGGTGCGGCTCTGCGCGCCCAGTTTGGCGAGGATGGCGTTGACATGGAATTTGGCGGTGTGATCGCTGACGCCCAACACATGCGCGATCTCTTTGTTGGAGAGCCCTTCTGCCAGGAGGCGCAACACTTCCAACTCTCGTGCGGTGAGCGGTTCGACCAGCGCGGTTGTTGAAAGGGGTGTTGTCGTCGACAGACCGGCCGGCAACGACTCATCAACGACGATCAGCGCATGAATGACCGCCTGCAACGCCGTTGCCAGCTGTTCCGCCGAGGCTGAGCGACGTAGCAACCCACGCACACCCGCCGTCCGCACGGCGCCGGCGAGCGCAGGATCGGCCACCAAGGCAACGACCGGCGTTGCGTGCGTCTCGATGAACCGGATGAAGGCCGCAAGATGGCTGTCGGGCGTCCAGCCCAGATCCCAGAGCACGGCCTCCACGTGGGCGAGGGTGTGCACAGCGGCTGAGGCGCTCTCTTCGTCGGCCTGTCCTACGACGATTGCGCCGGCCGTCTGCGCCAGCATGGCCGCCAGGCCGGCGCGCGCCAGCGGATCTTCGGCCACGATCAGGGTTCGGACGGCTTCACTCACGGCGCATTTCTCACTGCATCCGCCTTTCCGGCGCACTTTCGTCTTTGCGTCGCCACTGCATGGTGTAGAGGCGATAGTAGCGGCCGCGCTTGGCGAGCAGCTCCTGGTGACTGCCCTGCTCGACGATACGGCCCTGCTCCATGACGATGATCTTATCGGCGTTGACGATTGTACTCAAACGGTGGGCGATCACAAAGCTGGTGCGTCCGGCCATGAGCGTGTCCATTGCGCGTTGGATGATCTGCTCGGTGGCGGTGTCCACGTTGCTGGTAGCTTCGTCCAAGATCAAGATGCGCGGATTGGCAAGCAGGGCGCGGGCGAAGGCGAGAATCTGACGCTGACCGGCGCTAAGGTTGCCGCCGTTTTCCTCGACAAGCGTGGCGTAGCCTTCCGGCAACGCCATGATGAAGTCGTGCGCGCCGACGGCTTTGGCGGCTGCGATCACTTCTTCGTCCGTGGCGTCCAGACGGCCGTAGCGAATGTTGTCGGCGATGGTGGCGCTGAAGAGAAAAGGGTCTTGCAACACGATGCCCATCTGAGAGCGCAGGCTGGCGAGCGTAACGCGACGCACATCATGGCCGTCCACCATCACCGCCCCCTCGGTAACGTCGAAAAAGCGCGCCAACAGGCGGATGACGGTGCTTTTGCCTGCGCCCGTTTCACCGACCAGCGCAATGCGCTGCCCCGGCTCGGCATGGATGGTGACATCTTCCAGCACCGGCGCGTTGTCCTTATAACGAAAGAAAACGTGCTCAAAATCGACGCGGCCTTCAATCGGGCCGATGTCGACGGCGTCGGGTGCGTCGGTCAGGTCGGGTGGCGTGTCGAGCAGCGAAAAGACGCGCTCGCTCGAGGCCATCGTAGCCTGGAAGGTGTTGTAGCGTTGCGCCAGCTCGCGGATCGGGTCGAAGAAACGCTCGACGTAGAGCACGAACGCCACCAGCACACCGGCGCTGAGCGTCTCGCGCATCACCAGCCAGCCGCCCACGCCCACCACCAGCGCTGCGGCCAGCGAGCCGAGAAAGTCGACGCCGGGGAAGAAAATGGCGGAAAGACGGGTGGCGCGTACGTTGGCGTCGAAGAAGGAGCGGTTGAGGTCGTCGAAATGCCAGAAGCTGCGTTGTTCCTGGTTGAAACTGCGCGTGACGCGCACACCGGCGATCGATTCGTTGAGGAAGCCGTTGATGATCGACAGCCGCTGCCGCGTGGCGCGATAGGCCTCGCGCACATGTCTACGCCAGTAGTTGGTCAACAGCACCATCAGCGGCAACAGGGCGAAAGCCGTCAACGCCAGCCGCCACTCCAGGAAGATCATCGCCAGCGAAATGCCCACCAGGTTGAACGTCGAGCGTGTCAGCCCCGTGATTGACCAGGTGATGAATTCCTGCAAGACGCCCACATCGCCGATCAGCCGGCTCATCAGCCGCCCCACGCTCATGTTGTTGTGAAAATTCAGCGAGAGGCTGTGCAGGTGGCGAAAGAGCTGGCTGCGCAGGTCGGTGATAACGCGCGTGCCGACAAAGGCCATGATGTGCACGCGCTGTCGATTGGTGAGCCATTCGGCGACCGCGGCAACGGCGAAGATCGCACTCCACAGGCGCAAGGTGCCGAGATCGCCTGCGGCTGCACCGTCCACCGCATGACCGACGAACCACGGGCCGCTCACCGACAGCGCTGTGGAGATGCCCATCAGAATCACTGCCAGGATCGTCTGTCGGCGATAGGGGTGCACGTACCTGAAGAGCCGCGCCACCAGCCGGCCGTCGTAGGCTTTGCCCAGCACATCGTCGTCGCCGCCATGGATCAGACCGGCGATTTTCGCCTCGCGTCGCCGTCGCGCCTCCGGTGTGTCCTGCGGTCGTTTCCAGTGGATCGTTGCGTGCGTCATACGACGCTCTCCTGTGCTCTTAACTGCAGATCGTAAATTCTCCGGTACAGTCCATCTCGACTCACCAGCTCGTCGTGCGTTCCACATTCGACGATGCGACCGGCGTCGAGCACGTAGATGCAATCGGCATTCTTGAGCGTGACCAACCGCTGCGCAATGATGAAGGTGGTGCGATTGCGCATCAGCGCGGCCAGCGCCTGTTGAATCAGATGCTCGGTCTGCGTGTCGACGCTGCTCAGCGAATCGTCCAGAATAAGAATTTTGGGGTCGTAGAGCAGCGCCCGCGCAATGGCGATGCGCTGACGCTGGCCGCCGCTGAGCGTGACCCCGCGCTCGCCGACGCGCGTGTCGTAGCCTTCGGGGAAACGCATGATGAACTCATGCGCGTTGGCGGCTTTGGCTGCGGCGACGATCGCCTCCTCCGAAGCGTTCTCGACGCCGTAGGCGATATTTTCCCGGATCGTTGTGCTGAAGAGGAACGGCTCTTGCAACACCATGCCGATGTGGCGGCGCAGGCTGCGCAGCGTCACGGTGCGGATGTCGACGCCGTCGATGCGCACGCAGCCGGCGGTCGGGTCGTAAAAACGCGGCAGCAAGGAGACCAACGTCGATTTGCCCGAGCCGGTCGGCCCGACGAGCGCGATCGTCTTGCCCGCGGGCGCCTCGAAGTCAATGTCGTGCAACACGCGGTCGGAGCCTTCATAGGCGAAAGAGACATGCTCGAACGTCACGTGGCCTTGAATTTCGCCGAGTTCAACGGCGTCGGGCGCCTCTTCGATCTCCGTAGGGGTGTCGATGATTGCAAAGACGCGCTGCGCGCTGGCACCCGCCGTCGCCGCCAAATTGACCAGGTTGCCGAGCTGCTGCGCCGGGCCGTTCAGCATGAGCAGGTAGGAGATCATGGCGAAGAGCGCGCCGACGCTGATGACGCCTTCCATCGCCAAGGGGCCGCCAAACCAGAGCATCAGAAAGACGCCGACCGCCAGCACGAAGGTGAAGAGAGGCCAGTAGTCGCCCCAGGTGCGAATGACGCCCATGCGCCGACGAAACCATTCGTCGCTGATGGCGTCGAATTTGGCAAATTCATACGGCTCGCGGGCGAAGGCTTTGACTACGCCGATGCCGGTCATACTTTCTTGCATTACAGTCGAAAGCAGGCCGAGCTGCTCTTGGATGCGCTGAAACATCGGCCGCACCACGACGCCAAAGCGCAGCCCTAACGCCACCAGCGCCAGCACGGCCGGCAACGCCAGCAGCGCCAACGCCCAGTCGACGATAAACATCGAAACAATCACGCCCGCCAGCAGTAGCAAAACACCCCCCAGCTCCAATAGGCCGATGCCGGCGAAGCGCTCCGTCTCCGAGATGTCGCCGGTAGCGCGGCTCATTAAGTCGCCCGTATGCGAGCGGTCATAGAAGCTGAACGGCAGGCGTTGCAGCGCAATATAGTATTCGTTGCGTAGATCATAGGCGACGCGATGCGTCAACCACTCGCCCCAGTAGCGCTGTAGAAAGCCGGCGCCCCCGCGCACCACCGCGATGAGCAGGATCAGTACGGCGGCGAAGAAGAGCGCCTGCCCATTGCGCTGCGCCAATCCTTGATCGATCGCTTCCTTGATCACCTGCGGCACAAAGAGGTTTAGCAAAGTTGCGCCCAGCATTGCGCCGTAGGCAAGCGCCGCCTGTCCTGCGTAGGGGCGCAAATAGGTGAACAGCCGGCGATAAACTGCCAGTTTGCCGGACATAATGAATCTCCTCACCGGTTCGACAGGCGAAGCGTACAGCTTCCACTGCCTCACCCGCTCCCTAAAAGCGACAAAAATATCTAAACGCAACGAAAAGAAAAGTCGTGGGCGCCAGCACTTCCCACGACCGCTCCCTTCCCGCCTTCAGTCGGCTCTCATTTCATTATTACGGCTTCATTACGGCTTCATTGCAAAGACACACCGCAGCGACGCAGAGCGTTCCAATGCGCAAAGCCGCCGAACACACTGCAGCTCGGGCCTGACAACGTCTCAGCGCATCTGTGCAGTTCTTGATTCAATTGCAATGATTCAATTGCTATGCTCTCGAATTTTAGTTAGCGTTTCTAACTATATCCGAGGCGGTCGACTTTGTCAAAAATTTGATTGCTTCACCCGATAATGGTAACGATAGGCTGGGCGGAAACCGGCGGTGGCGTACAGGCGTTGCGCGGGCAGGTTTTCTTCCATCACCTGGAGATAGGCGGAGTGCGCGTCATACAGCTGCGCCCACACGGCCAGCGTGCGCAGGATGGCGCGTGCAGCTCCGCGGCGGCGAAATTCGGGCAATGTTGCCATGCTGAAGATGCCCAGCCAGCCCTCCTCGATCACGCCGAGGCCGACGGCCGCCGGCGTTGCGTCGGCGTAAAGCGTCACAAATCCATGCAGGGGCGCGATGCGCTCCAAGATCGAGCGACGCACTGCAGCAGCTCGATCGCCGATCTGCTCGGCGGCGCAGTAGAGGTCGAACCAGGCGGGGTCAAACTCCTCGCTGACCTCGACCTCGAACGTAGGATAGTGACGCAGGGAGGGGAGGCGCTCTAGCAGGGTGTTCAGCGGTGCAATCTGGACGGTGGTGGGCGCCTCCAACGCATAGCCGCGCGCTGCGAGCACTTCATCCAGTTCGGCCGGTTGCATTGCGTCACAGATTTGATAGCGCGCGGGCAGGTTGCGTTCTGCATAGAAACGCTCGACGTGCGCCAGCTTGGTTTCCAGCGTCAATGCGCCGTCCTCGCCGTTGGGCCAGACCGAATTGGCGCGACGCGTGACGCCCTCTGCGCTGCGCAGCTGCCAACCGCCGCAGCTTTCCACCTCGGCGGCGGGCCAAGCATGGGCGGCGAGCGTTTCGAGCATGAGGATGGCTTGGAGATCGAGCATGCTTGTGCAGTCCTTCAATGCGTGATCATCACCGTTCGTCTTCCCCATCGGCCTCGACGGCTGCCTCGCATGCGGTTCTCTATGCCCGGTGCAATCAGCAGCGCATCCAATCAAACACATCCGATGAAAAGTATCGTCAGGGATGAGTATAACACAAATTCTCGGTGATTCCGGCCAATGCACTCCGGAGTGTGTAACGATCTGCCCAGTGTTGCATCTAACTTTTTTGGGAGGAAATACGAACTATGGAATTCACATTCAATCTGTTTGAACCGACGACAAACGGCCATGAGGCTGAAGAACATCAATACGATGTCGTCATTATCGGCGGGGGGCCGGCCGGCGCAACTGCAGCGATCTACGCAGCGCGCGCCGGGCTGAAGACGGTCGTCGTCGACAAAGGGTTGACCGCGGGCGCACTGGGGATGACGTCCAAGATTGCCAACTACCCCGGCGTTCCAGAGGCCATCAGCGGCGCCGAGCTGCTTCGGCGCATGCGCGAGCAGGCCACCTCGTTTGGCGCGCGCTTCGTCCAGGACAAAGTGCAGGCTGTCGACTTGCTCGGCGAGCCGAAGCTGGTGTTTGGCAACGCAGGAACCTACAGCGGCCGCGCCGTGATCATCGCGACCGGGTCGATGGGCCGCGGCCAGCGCGTCAAGGGCGAGGATGAGTTGTTGGGGCGCGGCGTCTCCTATTGCGCCACCTGCGACGCAGCGTTTTTCCAGGGACAGACTGTCGCCGTAGCAGGCAACAGCGATGAAGCGATCGAAGAAGCGCTCTTTCTGACGCGCTTCGCCGCCCATGTGCATCTGCTGTCGCCCACACCCGAGCTGAAAGCGCCGCAGCCTCTGGTGGAGGAGATCATGCACCATCCCAAAGTCACGGTGCACTTGGGAACGGTGGTGCGCGAGGTGTTGGGCAGTCAGCACGTCGAAGGGCTGCGCATTGCGCGTCGCGGGCAGGGCGAGAGCATTCTGCCCGTCAGCGGCGCCTTCTTCTATCTGCAAGGCGCGCAGCCGATCACAGACTTTTTGCAGGGGCAACTGGAAATCAGCGAGACCGGCTGCATTGTCGTCGATAAAGAATTTCGTACCTCTTTGCCGGGCGTTTATGCTATCGGAGACGTGCTTTGCAATCACGTCAAACAGGCGGTGGTCGCTGCAGCAGAAGGCGCCGTTGCCGCAATGGCCGTTGACAAAGCGCTGCATGGCCGGCGCCAGATGGCGGTGGATTGGTCAAAGTAAGTGAATTTGGTCAAAGTAAAAGGTCTCAGTTTAAGATCGGATGCATCGTTTGGACGTGGCGTGGTGCGAGCTGCATGCAACGCAAGTGACGGCTCTGTGCGACGTAATCAAATCAATTTGAACGTTCGTTTAGATAATTTGTAATCAGATTCAACGAGAAAAAAGGGGAAGAGCATGCAGGCAAAGGTGACCTGGCGCGAGAATATGGAATTTGAGGGGACGGCAGACAGTGGACATACGCTGACGCTCGACGCCGCACCGGAAGTAGGCGGCGCCAACAAGGGATTTCGTCCGATGGAGCTGATGGCGCTCAGCCTGGCGGGCTGCACGGCGATGGATGTGATCTCGATTCTGCGCAAAAAACGACAGGAGGTCACCGGCTTCGAGGTCCAGGTTCACGCCGAGCGGGCCAAGGAGCACCCGCACGTTTTCACCGATATCGAAGTCACCTATGTGGTGCGCGGGCGCAATATCGACCCGGCGGCGGTGGAGCGCGCCATTCAACTTTCCGAGGAAAAATACTGCCCGGCGCAAGCCATGTTGCGCAAGGCTGCATCAATTGTATTGAAATATGAGATTATAGAAGAGGCGTAGCCGCCCTTCGCAGCTCCAACGAGTCGGCAACTAGAGAGAATCCCATCATCCGGAATGCCTGGAGCTTTCTGGATGATGGGGCGAAGAGTTCATCCGACCGCCAGGCTATACCTCTTCATGTACGACGATCACGCGCCCGCGCTGTTGGCCTAGAAGCATGGCGTCGATCTCGGCGCTGAGGTCGTACAAGGAGACTTCTCGGGCCATGGCATCTAGATTCGATAGCTTCCAATCATCCGCCAGCAACTCCCAAATTCGGCGTCGCTCCGTAATGGGAACGTTCACCGAATCGACGCCCAGCAACTTGACGCCGCGCAAAATAAACGGATAGACGGTCAACTCCAGCGATGGCGACGCCGCCATGCCGCACGCCGCCACCGAGCCGCCGTAGCGTGTGGAGCGGATCGCCGTCGCCAGGATGGCGCCGCCCACCGTATCCACGACGCCCGCCCAGCGCTCACGCAGAAGCGGCCGACCGGAGCGATCGTCGACTTCGCCGCGCGAAATCACGGCGGTTGCGCCGATGCGATGCAGGTAGTCGGCTTCTTCCATTTTGCCGGTGGCGGCGACGACGGTGATGCCCAGCTTGTGCAGCAACGCCACTGCAACGCTGCCGACACCGCCTGTTGCGCCGGTGACCAACACCTCGCCGTTCTGTACACCGTGTTGAAGCAACGTCTCCACACACTGCGCAGCCGTGAAGCCGGCCGTACCCAACGCCATGCTCTCACGCAGGGTGAGGCCGGCTGGGCGTTTCACCGCCCAAGAGGCAGGCACGCGAATGTAGCCGCCGAAGCCGCCCGGCGTGTTCATGCCCAGGTCATAGCCAATGACGATCACCTCATCGCCGGGGCTGAATGCGTCGACGGCGCTCTCTACTACCACGCCTGCAGCATCGATGCCGGGGGTGTGCGGATAGGCGCGCGTCACCCCGCGATGGCCGGCGGCGGAAAGGGCGTCCTTGTAGTTGAGCGAAGAATAGTGCACGCGAATCAACAGATCGCCCGGAGGCAGCATTTCGACGCTGCGCTGCACGACCGAACGGCGGAAGGAGCCATCCGGCTGTTCTTCCACCCACAGGGCGTCAAATTGGATCGTCATGAATGTGCTCCTGATCTCATAATACGGTATGGATGAATCCATCCACGCTGCGCGCGGTGGATGCGCTACACTATCTACAACGAACTATGCAGAGCGCCGACGTTGCTGCGCTGACGCGCATCACCATTCAAGACATGCTGGCGGCCTTTGGGTTGAACCGGCTGCGCCATGGACGACGCCTGCTTTCAGCCCTCTGTCATAGACCGGCGCAGCGTTTTGCGCACACGGTCGCCGAGTTCGACCGTCGCGTCGCCGCAACGGGGCTGCAGGCCGCCGCGGTATGGGCGCTTGATCGTTTTGCGACGACTGTGCAGGCCGACGGAATCGAGCGCATTCCCCAAGCTGCACCGTTGCTCTTCGCCTCCAACCATCCCGGCATCACCGACACTTTGGCGCTTTTTGCCACAATTCCCCGACCTGACCTGAGGACCGTTGCAGCAGAGCGGCCTTTTCTCCGAGCCCTGCCTCATATGACGGCGCAGCTTATCTTTGTGACCGAAGGTGACGTTTCGCAAGTGGGCGTCGTGCGTGCGGTTGTAGGACATCTGCGGCGCAACGGCGCTGCGCTTACTTTCCCCGCCGGCTGCATCGAACCCGATCCCGCCCATCTTCCCGGCGCAGTTGAATCGCTGGCGCGCTGGTCGCCGAGCATCGATCTATTCGCAAGGCTGGCGCCCGAGCTTGCCGTCATCCCCACGCTGGTGAGCAACGTCTTCAATCCCCGTGCGCTGCACAATCCTCTCACTCGCCTGTACAAAAAGCCTGCCGACCGGGAGCGCTTTGCAGCCATGTTGCAGGTGGTGGCGCCGCAACGGCACCCAACGGTCGTCCACATCGTTTTCGGAGAACCTTTGCAGGCTTTCGGTTGCCGGGAAAAACACCGGCCTCCTCTTCATGGCGCTTTGCAGGAAAGGATGAAAAATTTATTGGAAAGACGAAAGAAGTTGTACGACGACAAAGTTTGACCTCCGCCGACCGTGTTGTGAGGCTCCCCCGAAGGGGTTGACCGACGATCGCGCTCAGCGCCGCGCCGCCAGATACGCTTTGCCTTCGTGCCCTTGGAGACGCACCCAAAGGCGGCCATGCCCGTCGATGTGTCCCCCCTCTTCATCTTGCAAGAGCTCGCGCACGGTCAGGTTGCTCAGACCCGGCAGTACGATCATCTCTTCGATCGGTTTGATAGAAAAGTTGAGCGCCGTGATCTCTACGCCCAGATTGTCGGGCAACTCATGCACCAGGATTAACAGTCCGGGCGACTCCACGTCGGGAACTGCGATCTGGCGGCTTTCATAGAGTCGATAGCGCCTGCGCACGTCAAGCAGCCGTCGCAACTGACTGACGAAAGAGCCTGGAGTGCGCAACTGTTCGGGCAGGGACCCATACAGCGCGCGGGCGCGCGGCAGACCCGCCCGAGAGTGCGTGGCCGTTGGGTCGACGTCCATGAGGTCATACGCGCCGCGGTTGATCCAGCGCGTGTCGCCGTCGGCCATACGGTCGGCCACGGCGTCGGCGGGCAACGTCAGCGCGCCGACCAGGTCCCAGCCGGAGAGGGCGAAGACGCCAGGCTGCAGCGCGTTATACATCGCCATCAGCAGATGGGCGCGCTGAATTGCGGCGATCTGTTCATCGTCGAGATGTTCCAAGTCGCGGATGCGCAGCGCTGCCGCAGCCATCGATGCCATGGTGCAGGCCACGCCGTTGGTCGTGAAGCGCAGGTTGTAGGGCGTCTCCGGGCCGGTCAGCCGTTCGTACATGAGCGTCCGAATCTGTTCGCGCAGCTCGCCGCCGCTCAGCTTGCGGCCGCCGAACGCATAACGGTCGTCTTTGTGCAGCGTCCAGAAGTGCACCAGCTCCAGCGTCAACTCGTCGTGATTTTGCAGCGCGTGCACCAGCGAGGCGGGGTCCACACCGGCGCTGTGCATTTCGCGCAGCATCAAGCGCAGAAATTCGGCGTCGCCCGTGGCGAGCGCCACATGATCGGCCGGCCGCGTGATGAAATCATAGGAGAGGTCGGCGCCCCCGCGCGACATGATGGCGATGTCGTCGATGGTGAGGTTGAGCTCCTGGAAAGTAAAGCCGCCCGCTTTGCGCACCAGGCCGGCGATCAGTTGGTTGGCGGTCACCGAGAGGGGGTGTCCTTCGGACCACACCGACCCGTCGGCGCGACGCTCGATGCCAAGGAAACCGTTGGCGTCGAGCCGCAACATCGATGCGCCGAGCACGCCGAGCGAGTGTAACGCATCGCCCAGCACCAGCCGATGCGCTGCGAACGACGGATCGAGCCAGTTGAGCGTCGGCTGTCCTTCCTTGAAATAATGCAGATAGACCCAACGCCGCGCAACGCCGTCGACCCCCACCACGACATCGGTGGCGCTCCAGTCCGTTTCCTTGACGCCGGGCTCAGAAAAGATCGTGCGCGGCAGCGGCCCGACGATATATCCCTTGTCGCGCAGGGCGAGGACGCCGGCCTGCGGTAGGTTGACCGAGTCCTTGCCCGGGGGAACCGGCGGAAGAAGCGACCAGTCTTCGGGCGCAATCTCGACCATATGATAGATACCCGGATACTCCCCGTAGGCGCGCTCGGCGAGGCGGAAGTCCGGCCCCTTGCCGGTGTGACCGGGGACGATGTCGTCGATGACGACGGCGCCATGGGCCTTGGCCGTCCGGCACATGGCGATAAATTCTTCGGTCGTCCCCAGCGCCGGATCGATCTCAAGGCCGATGCGGTCGAAGTTACCGTCGATCGAGGGCGTGAACGTGCGGCCGCTGACGCCACCGGCGCGCTTCATCGGGCCGGTGTGAACGGCCTGGATGCCGATTTCGGCGAAAGTGCGCCAGAGCGCCGGGTCGCCCAAGGTGCGCAGCACCGATTCACCCGGTCGGGTGATGATCGAGTTGGGGTAGGCTGCAAACCAAACGGAGGCCATTGCTGCGGCCGCGCGCGGCTGCGCAGCGGCGTAGGGGCGGCGCCACAGCGCGCCGTTGCCAATGTAGCGGCGACGGATGGCTGCGCTTTGCTCTAACATGGCGTGTTCGAGCAGCCAGCGGATGTCGTCGTTGGGTGGCTGCGATTGATGTATCGCGTGGGCAAAATTGCTCATGGCTCCCCCTTTACGCTCCATTATGGATCGTGAGAAGGGGTTTTGCATAATCGATCGGTGAAAGGGAAAGGGCGAAGCGCACAGGGCCTCTGCTATGGTCAAGCGCCGGGACGCCACAGCGGCTCCGGCGCGCCTCGCATGCGATTTTCATAGCGTGCCATCACGAAGAGCGCGTCCGACAGGCGGTTGAGGTAGGCCAGTGCATAGGCGCCGATCGGCTCTTCATGCGCCAGCGCTGTCACCTCGCGCTCGGCGCGACGGCAGACCGTACGCGCCACGTGCAGATGCGCGGCGCCGGGCGAACCGCCCGGCAGAATGAAATTTTCCAGTGGGCCGACGACGGCTGTCATCTCGTCGATCAATTTTTCCAGTCGTTCAACATGTCTGGCTTCGATTTTGGGGATCGGATAGAGGGTCTTGTCTTCTTCGCGAAAGGCGAGATCGGAGCCAAGGTCGAACAGCTCGTTTTGAATTTCGGAGAGCACCGCCGACAATTTTTCGCATAGTCCATAGGACAGCGCCAGACCGATCTGCGAGTTCAGTTCATCCACCGAGCCGTAGGCTGCGACGCGCAGGTGGTTTTTGGGGACGCGCTGCCCGCCGCCCAAAGATGTTTCACCTGCATCTCCTTTTTTGGTGTAGATTTTGGTCAGTCTTGGCATTGTGTATTCGCTCCTAGCACATCTTCAACGGTCAGCCAGCCTGTTTCCGGGAACAGTCGGGCGATCTGCGGCGCAAAGAGCGGCGACGTCGCCATGACGTCTGCCGGCGGGCCTTCGGCGATGATTTCGCCTTGGCTCATCAGAAGGACGCGGTCGGCGATAGCTGCGGCCAGCTCGACGTCGTGGGTGACGACGAGGATCGCCATGCCCTCGTTGCGCC
>JANWYX010000332.1 GCA_025055055.1 Caldilinea sp.
TCAAATAAAGGCTGATCGAATCGTCAATCTCAATCTGGCTGAGATCGAGGTCGTCCTCTTCGATCTCGGTCTCTTCCATTTCGGCTTCGCCCAGGTCGGCGAGCATGTCCGGCTCCTCCTCGCGCGGCTGACCGACGTCGATGCCCTGTTCAAACAGTGCGGCGAAGATATCTTCCAATTGTTCCATCGAATTCTCCGCTTCAGGCATCACCCGCAGCACATCGTCATACGTGACATATCCCTGGGCACGACCGAGCGCCAGCAGCGATTCAAGCGCCGCCTCCGGGCTTAAGGCCACGGGCGCCTCTTGTTCGCCGTCTGCATTCTCCTCAAGCGTTTCGCCGCCTTCCATTAATGTTTCTTCAATAAATTCACCGTTCATCTCTTCCTCGAGGTCCATGCTGAAGTCGTCCTCGATGGAAGCGCGCATCGATTTCTGCTTCGCCATCTTCACCACTCCTTGATCGCCTAATCCATCGTGCGATCGCTATTTAAATAGCATCTCACACGATCAAAAATTTCTCTATAACCTTTCCTACAAAAACCTTCCCCACAAAAACGCCCCAAAATTTTCCCTACAAAACTATAAAGAATGCCGCCGGTTGCGCTCAGCCCCCAAATACAATTCAAGCCCTATGACCTCTTCGGCGGCTGCACGGCTTCCTTGAAATCCCATACCAATCCCCGACGCTCAAATGCGGCATGACAGACGGTGCATTGCACGCGCTGCTCGCCACTGCGCGTGAACGTCTCCGCTTGACAGAACGGGCACCGAAAAAGGCGCTCGATCGCCATCGCACCGGACGCCGGCGCAGAGCGGAGAGGATTGTCCGGCGCGCCGATCTTCAAGAAAACGCTCGGCGCCAACGGAAACATTGCACCCACCTTGAAGAGCCGGCTGTCGATGCGCGCCAACGCATGTGCGTCGATCCTCGCCTTGAGCGCGCCCAGTCGAAAATGCGAGACTGCCAGTCGCTCTTCGATGCGCAGACCTGCCGCCTGCAATCGCTCTTCCATCCATCGTGGATGGAAATTGAAGTTCATCTCCACAAATTCAACCGGCTCCGGCGCCCAGGGCGACCATCGCTGGCGCCTCATTACCCACCGCAAGATCGCCTTGAGATTGCGCTTGTTGGCGTATTCGATCACACCCACACTGTGACGGTGCAAGGCCCGCCGCAGCTGCTCCAGCGCCGCCGAGACGTCGGCAAGATGGTGCATCACCCGCACCATCACCAACGAGTCAAGAATGTTGCTCGCAAGCGGCAGCGTATAGAGGTTGCCGGCAACGAAAACGAAACGCTCGTCTCCGCCCAGTTCATCGACCGCCTCTTGCAACAAGCTTCGACTATAGTCGAACAGGATCACCTGCTCATAGTTCCTGTACAGGTCGGCCAGCCGCCCAAAGCCGGCGCCAATCTCGGCAATGCGTCCACCGTGGGACGGGAGAAGCCGCTGCAGCGCCAGCCGCTCAGCGGCATCCTCGTATTGTCTTCCGCTTCCCATCCAAAAATCAGCCCGGTACTGACTACCTTCGTAGTCAATCACCGGGATGGGTGACGCCTGCTGCATCTAGACAAATTCCCCCACGAATTCCGTCCGAGTTTTGTGTTGCAAACCGCCTCCACCGGCTGCTTGGATGTTTCACGTGAAACATCCAAGCAGCCTTTCGACGGTGAATCAAACGGAACAACGTCTACAAGAGTCGCATCTACAAAAAAATAGTGGGAGGTGATTCTCCCACCTTTTTTAATTTTGAAATTATACCAAGATCGAATTGCAAATTCAATACTTGATTTAATTTTTTTTCGCACAATTAATTGCAAAACAGCCCGTCCCGGGCAACCGAGATAAGCCGCTCAGTCCGGCGAAACCGTCGGCGGTGCAGTCGGTTTGCAATCAGCCGCTTGTCATTCTGCGCGCGGCCACCATCACCTGCCCGAGGCTCAAGCCGCCGTCGTTGGGCGGAACCCGTCGATGCAGCAGCGGCTCGAACCCCTCCGCCCGCAGCCGCTGCGACAGATGCTCGCTCAGCCGCCGATTCTGGAAACAGCCGCCGCTCAGCGCCACCTGCCGCTGCGCCACGCGCTGAGCCACGACGACACCCATTTCCACCAGAGCGTTGTGAAAACGCGCGGCCATGACGCCGACTTCCTCCCTGCGGCGCAGGTCGGCGAGCATCGCCTCCAGCAGCGGCGCCCAGTTCAAAAGCAGGGTCGAAGGCGCAGGGGAAGGATGGAAAGCCACGTTCGAGAGGGTGTTTTCTATCTGCACCTTCATCTGTCTCGTCTGCACTTCCACGGTAGCCGTTGTTTCCTCGACGAGGAAAGGATAGGCACGCGCCTCATTGCGGTCGACACTATGCTCCAGCGCCATAGCGGCCTCTCCCTCGAAGGTGACGCGCAGAGGCAGGCCAATCAGCGCTGCCACGCCGTCGAAAAGACGCCCCATGCTGGTCGTAATCGGCGCGTTGACGCCTTTCGCCAACATCGTCGCCAGCACGCGGCGTTCTTGCTCGGCAAAGCTACGTACCGGCGCCAGCCATTCCCATGTAAAACACTCCTCGCCGTACAGCTCCCACAGCAACGCCAACGCCACGCGACGCGGCTCACGCACGGCGGCTTCGCCGCCCGGCAAGCGAAACGAGCGCAAATGCGCTACGCGTTGAAAATTTGTAGCGTCGCCCAACAAACACTCACCTCCCCAGATCGTCCCATCCACCCCGTATCCCGTTCCATCCCAAATCAGCCCCAATGCCGGACCGGGGACTTCGTTGTCGGCAAGGCAGGCAGCAAGGTGGGCGTGATGATGTTGCACCGGAATGAGCCGGGGTTGGGCGTCTGCATGAAGGCCAGGCCTGTCGATGTCGAGCAGGCCGATTGAATGGCTCGCCCATTTCGTCGAGAGATATTCCGGGTGCATGTCGTGGGCGATGGCGGCAGGCTGCGCCTCGTAAAGGCGTAGGAAGTCTGCAATGACGCGACGGAAAGACTCGAAGGCGGGCGCCGTCTCCAGATCGCCAATGTGCTGGCTGAGAAAGATCTGTTCGCCCAGGCTGAGCGCCACCGTGTTTTTCAGATGCGCGCCCACCGCAAGGATTGTCGGCAGCGAGTAGGGGGCGCGCAGCGGCATCGGTGCATAGCCCCGCGCGCGCCGCAGCAACTGCGGCTG